>JBPCSW010000230.1:0-12410 GCA_051006675.1 Fluviibacter sp. | reverse complement strand
GCACATGGGGGCAGGGTGGGCTCTATGAATAGCGTCGCAAGATTAATCGACAAGTGTTGCATTGCTTATCGAACAATAGGCCTGTACAAGTGACTCAAACTTTGACTTGTCCTTGATAGAAGGCAAGACATAGTAGCAGGGAATAGAGTACTTTTTCAGCAAGAGTTGGGTGATGAGATAGTAGGAAATGAGGTTCTTGCGGGAGGGGCCCAGAGGCTTGATCCAATCAAAGAGCGAGCATACGCGCTCAAAATCTCTTCGGAGGGCATATTCCTGAGCATATGTGAGATGGAGAATGGGTCCGCCCATCTGCTTGAGAAGAGCGAATATGCAGCGGTATTGTGGTGATGAATAGCCCCATCGTTTGAGAAGCCGGCGACATCGAAAGTATGCTGCTGGTTCTGCAGGCTTGACCCCACTTCGGCGTAGGCGTCGGATGATGCCTTTTGGGAACACGGCTGATGTGTCAACACGTCCGCATAGCTGGGCCAGATGGGCTGCAAAGTGGGTGCTGCGCTTATATGGAATTCTGGAGCGTTCGGGCTGAAGATGCGTCATGTGTTCAAACGACGCGAGCTGTCGAGGTTCGTCGCACTCGGCCATAGGATGGTGGGAAACTGACTTGAGCATAGGCGCCAAGCTTGGCTGGTTGTCGCTCTCAAGTTCGCTCGAAGTCACATCAATGCCGAGCTCTTGCAGCATTGACGCAATCATGTCGGCTTGATGCGCGTCCATTTTTTATCAGCTTCTGATATAGAGCAAGATGGCAGACGCAGAAATGAGCAAGACGGCAACATGCAAGTTCCTTAAACAACAGTACGGCATCAAACCAATGCAGACCTGGGGCTCACTGCGCGATTTGGATTTGCGGGCGTTTTGGGACAAGAACAACTGCAATGCCCGCGTTGCTGACCCAGTAATCAACAATGCACACACTCAAGTACCAACGCACTTGTACTGGGGCAACTGGAACACCCCTCCGTATGGAATTGTTGCAGACTTTCTTAAACAGGCGTCCGCAGTCCTTATCAATGCGTTTTGGGATATTTCGGCAAATTGCCAAATTATTGGTAGACAGCACGATCAGGAGCTGGCGCTGCACGGGGCGTGTGCAGTACTTGCTGGAGTAGGAGGCTGGGGCTCAACAACCAAATTCAGCATGCTCTTTAAAGATGGGACGTCAAGGCAGCGTGTCATTCAGGCGCTCGGTGCAGCAGTTGTTGATGCGAAATGGCAGGGCATTGCAATTGATTGGGAGTACCCTTCAACAGACCAGGACTGGATGAACCTGTGCCTGTTTTTAGAAGAGTACCGCCGAGTCTATCCACTACAAACACTAGCGGTTGCAGTGCCTGCAGACGATGCATCAATTCCGGCACGCAATGTGTCGAGGTTGAGTGCAGCAGTCGACTTTCTGCACGTGATGACGTATGATTTTACTGGGGAGTGGAGCGCTACTGCTCAGCACAATTCAAGCTTGACACAAGGCACGGACTCGCTCAAGGCGTGGGAAAAGGCAGGCGCGCTGCGCAGCAAGCTGATGCTGGGGAGCGCATGGTATGGTAGGCGCTGTATGGCCAAAACGATTGGAGCAACGGCGTCTGGACCGTGGAAAGAGGATACGTATGCAGACATTCAACAGCTCCGGACTGCCAGCCCGCAAAATGGCTGGGCAATGTTCAGAGCATCCGATGAAACACCTTGGATGCAGAATTTGCGTACTGGTGAACTCTTGAGTTTTGAAGATATGCAACTTGTTTCAGCAAAGGTGAAATGGGTTGCAGACAATGCCTTTGGTGGTGTGTTTTGCTGGGAGCTGGGGCAAGACTCGAGCGACAACGATCTGCTGAAAGCCCTGCTGCAAATTTAGTTTTGATTTTGTAATGAAGTGGTTTGAATCGCAAGAAGCACACGAGTGGGATGAAGGTCTTTTTTCGCGACCGCAGTATATGGGTCTCCTCGATTATTTTGGATTTCGATCCGAAGGCACGAGCGGAAGTGCGGGAGGGCTTGTAGACATGGCCTTCAAAGGCCTGAACAAGTTTCGCGAAATTGCTAGCATTCCTCTAAAGTGGATTGGACGCAAGGCAACCCAAAGCCGACTTGAAGGCAGCGCCAACCCAATAACACGGTTTGCGAGTGACAAACAAAACTTGTATTTCCCCGACGAGTTTCACAGCCAGGTAGAACAGCAAGTACCAGATCTAGTCATTACGAGTCTGAAGCGGAAGCAGAGCTAGCATTGGCGTTTGAATCGCTGAGCAGATCTTGAATAGCCTTGTAATACACTGGCATCCACAGCACGTTTCGTTCCTGCTCCAGCTCTTTTTGCTTGCGTGAGTTGCCATCACCCTCTGGGCTTGCATCCACCAGCACAGACCATTGGTGGGCTGGCGCTTCCTGGTACAGTGTGTCGGTAAACTGCCGCAGCAGTTTTGTCCATTCGGGGAACGGCCCTATGCTGAGCACGGTGATGACGCGGTCCTGCTCTACCACAGCAAGCTTGGCGGCATAGACTTTGCGCGACATTTAATATGTTTCTCGGTTAATCTGTTGCGATTGAGCTCGTTACACTTGTGCTCTCAAAATTCAGTTGCGGTGCTGGCGACGCCAACACACCCTTTTCCCAGGCCCATAGCTGCCTGATCCACTGCAATCTAAGCAATCCCGAAACGTCTGATCCAGTCTCGTATCCCGTCTCTACTTCATACTTTTCCGGCCCGTGCTGGATGCTGACGATGATTGGGCGAAGCTGTTCGCTTGGCCATTGCACACGTAAGCCCTCCCATATGTCGGGGACCCTTTCGAACCCCACTCGAGACCGCCAATAGTCTACCCTGGGGTAAAACTCTTCGGCAAAAAAGAGCATCGCCTCGCCGAGCTCTGCTTCCGTCATGGAGTTGACCAGCTGCTTGTTCTGCTCCTCCCACACTGCCAACCACGAAACAGGACCGTAATGTGCTAGCTGCCCAGCGCGTGGCGTCAAAGTATTCCGTCTGGCTTCCCTCATCTGCGTTTCCAGTTGGCGTTGGGTCTCGCAAAAAGTCCATGCCAGAATCTCCCGCTGGTACTGCTGCGGGTCCAGCAGCGCGCTCAAACTCGCATGCGCGTCTTGCCAGAGCGGAATTGTCCAGCCGGCACTCGAAATCCGAATAGTAGCTGCGCAGCGCAAGGCTGCATGCGGTGTCTGGAGAATAGAAGCCGGCAAGGGAATGAGCGTTGCGCCGTTCTCGGAGCTGTCGGAAGGTTGAGGGGGTGCTGAGGGTGGTGAGAGAGTCGACATTGCAGAGAAGCTTGGCGGGTGGGATGCCGCAATCGGTTTTCAGGCGGTACACGTTGTTGTTTAGCGAGCCGCGCACGCAAACGTAATCCACGCAGCTCACGAGGGCAGACACCAGCTCGCACTCGGTCTCGCTTGGCTCGCTCGATTGGGTGTCGAGCACAAGCACCAGAAAAACACTCGAGTGCTGGAGAGCCAAGTCTGCCCCCAGTCTCTTTAAATATTCGAGACTCGGCTGAATGAGCGGCAGATTGACGCAAGTGCAGCGCCGCCTCGGATCTGATTGGTTCGGCGAAATTGATGCTGCCGTGTCGGCCCAGCTTGAGCCGACAATGACGGTACGCGCGGGCCGCAAGGCAGGAATGGCAGGTCGAGTGTGAGGACGTGGAAATGATATGACAGTCGCCGGTTTCTGGTATGACAAATCCGGAACTTGCTGGCGGCCAGACATTTTAATTTGCTTTCTGAATTTGGAGACTTTCAGAAACAGAAGCTTTTATTTTCCAGACGTACCAATAACTGCCAAGATGCCACCAAAACGCAAGGCAGCAGACGCAGACGCGCTCAGTATTGAGCCCATCAAGGAGCCGGCGGGATCAAAGCATCCTGATCCACCGCACCCAAATCTCCCTAGTCACGAGTTCTCATGCTTGATGGTGGCACCGCGCGGAAGCGGCAAAACTACCCTTGTGTTGAATTTGATATCGAAACTATACAAGAAATATTTTCAGCGAGTGGTGGTCTTTTCACCAACAATGCACGGCGACGAAAAGTGGAACACTGTCAAAAAGCAAAAGGATATTCTGGCCAAATGGGACGACCCACTTGATTCCAAGGCCAATTCTTATGAAGCCGCTGCTCAAAAGAAACAGCGTCAGGAGGATCCCGAGTCCGATTCCGAGGATGAGGGCGCTGGCGGCGGCCGCAAGGATGGGCATGAGCCGAGTCTGTACGCGGCGAGCTGGCACTCGCTCTTTGCAAAGGTGACGCCGGGTCCAGTCCCCGCTATGCATGCCGACACACGTTCCGAGCTCGAGGATATCGCAAAGAGGGGCGGTGCGAAATTGGCTTCGGACGGCAAGACAAAGAAATGGACTGGCAAGCTCCAAAAACAGGATCTGTATGTGGATGTATTTGAGGAAGATTTGAGCAAGGTTATGAAAGAGTCCATGGACGGCATTGACAAACTACGACGCAAGGGTATCACCAAGCACAAGGCGAAACGCACCTTGATTGTATTTGATGGTGAGTGCCTCTACCAGTCGTAGATGCGGCAAATATTGCTTACACAAGTCTGCACGTGTACTTTCTATTTTATAGATCTCGTTGGGTCTCACCTCTTTGGCAATCAGCGCGAAAATGCTTTTAGGAAATTGAACGCGACACAACGCCACTACTCAATCTCGACACTGATGTGCGTGCAGCAGTACAAGGCCATACCCAAACTTGTGCGGGTCAATGCCACTGTCCTCATTGTGTTTGAGGTCACCAACCAAAACGAGCTAGAAACCATTTATGAGGAGGCGAGTTGCGGTCTTAGCAAGGAGGAGTGGATGGCGGCGTACCGTCGCGCCATTAGCAAGCCTTTTGGTTTCCTCGTGTTGAACTGGCAGCGACCTCGAGGCGAGCGCGTGTGGGACGGGTTCTCGGAAATGATTCCAGTGTCAGAAGCGCGCGAGGACACGCGACGTATAGAATTGCAAAGAGCCAGTGCTAGTGCTAGTACTACTGACGAGCAAGATATGGAAGATAAACCCTAGCTATGCTACAAGCTTCTCAAACCACTTTGGCTCGCGAGTGTCCGATCCAAACTTGACCCAACACTGCTCGTTGAACCGAATTTCCCAGTGATTGTCGAGCCCCCACAAGTAGTTACGGTTATCCTCGTCGTGGCCAATCAGCTCCATGATCTGCGACCAGGCTCGCGGGGGCGGCAGACCTTGGGTGCGCTTCCACCAGCAGCGCTCGTTCACCCGGGTGCAAAACTGCCAGAACCGGTAGCACTTTGCCAGACACACTTTGTCTCTAGCGGTCAGGCCTTGGGACGTCTGCCCCATTGGAAACAGGACCGGTGTAGGCACGTCCTGTCCTGCTGGGTTGGGCAGCATAACCTTGATCCATCGGTGCGCCGGCGGTTCGGGGAATGGGACCTCGGGCGGCCCCAGGGGTTCCGTAAGACCAAACTGCTGGGTGGTGATGGCCAAGATGTCCCACACCACTGAGCTGAACTGGATAGGGTCCAGTCCAAAGGGCTCCCCAGGATTGGGTGTATCGCCAGACGGCAGAGGAGGCGTTGTGGATTTGCTCGAGGGACTCGAACAGGTCGCTCCAGTCGCGCTGGGTGCGGGTGAGGGGAGGCTTGCGGATGATGCCGACGAGTGCAGCAAGGTGGGCGGCTTCGGAGAGCGCGCTGACAGCGGCAGAGTTGGTTGCGCTGCTGGCTTGTGCGTTCCGGCTTTGTTGGCCGAGAGAGGGTGCATTGGGCATTTGCTTGGAATGAAAAATGCTGGATCATGGGGCGATTTATAGCTGCATCCGGCAGAATTACGCAAGTACTTGCGCAAGTACGTCGGGCCGTCTGCCACCGATATTTGTACCGATTTAGCCGAACTAGATTTAAAAGCTGGGGTCGTGGGCGGTCATCATCTTCCACAGAAATTAGCAACCCACAACTTATTTGACACATCATGTCGACCAAGCCTCTGTCAGCTGCCGGCGGTGCCATCCGCAACAACCGCAAGGGCGCCAAGCCATCGCTGCAGCCTGTGCATGCGTCTGGTCTCATCCCAGCCCATGAGATGAACCTCAACAAGATTGTGTGGAGCGTGAGTTATGATGATGGGCGCACCGCTGGTTCGGCATGCGGCTAACAATGTGCATTTTAGAAACCTCGCGCAATGACCGGCGTGTCTGGCGTCGCCGTGACCTACCTCAACTACGAATCCAGAACGTTTAAGCTGGTCATTGACGAGGTCCGCGTTCTCAACTCCCCCATCGAGTTCCAGAAACCCGAAGGCGGCAAGAAGACCACGTTCTCTATCGGACTGGCCGGACCCGACGCGGCAAACACAATGACGATCTGCGAGTCTCTTCAGTCTGTCGAGAACCATCCAAACCTGGCTGATTATTTCAAGGACTGCGAAAAGTGCGAGACGACAACTCCCATCTGGGGTAGCGACGGCACCGCCCTACGCGTCGAAATCGTTCCCGATAAGGTGTACATCATTGATGGGGCATACGCCGATATTCAAAAGGGCGCAATGCTCAAGGTGGCATGCACAGTCACGGCCTGGCTCAGGAAGACGGACAACAAGGTGGAGAGCGGGATAAAGTTCAGGGCCGACTCGGTCAAGATCCTGCAGAAGAAGGAGGCGACGGAAATCGATTGGAATGCCTGTATGTAGAAAGCTTTTTAAATGCAGATGTTAAATCCAATCACAGTTCTTATGAAAATGTCTGCAGTCAATCCCGCTCGCATGCTGCGTCGCCGAATCCGCACGACTGGCAAACTTCCTATGGAAGTTCTTGTCCACATTGTCAAGCTCAACACGGACTTCCGAATGGCCAGGATCTTTCATGGAATGGGGTTCGCACTCAACGACTGCATGCGTGGCGTTGGATGGCCTCAGAACAGATATGAGCTACCCTCTGCCTTGTTCAGGCCGCAACCAGTTCACCAGAACGGATGCATTGCCTGTGGCAAGATATGGAGCCGCTGTCGCTGCGCTTTCCGTTCTCAAGACATGGAGGCGCTCCACTACGAGACCCATGCAATCGACTACAGCGGGATACCTGATGAGAATGGGACACTCTGGTCCTTTTTCACACAGTCGATGGAGGATGGGTATAATGGCGAGACGTATCTCATCTGCCATTGGAGCGACGAGTGGGATGAGTGGAGCACGGCCACTGCCTTGAACGGAGAGATTGCCGGAGCACAGCTGCGGTCGCTGCGGTCAGAACGTACGCGGTTCTGGCGACCTGCAGATCCCATGTGTTTCTGCCACCAGCTCGGCGACAGGGTTGAGCATGATGCCTGGGAAGCATGCACGTTTCAGTTTCCCTTTATTGCAGACGAAGAGATTGACGAGATGCTCGAAGAATAGAATTTTGTTCTCACTTTAGACAAAGGTATAAATAGAGCTGCAAAAGGCGATGAGCGGATTGTTTGACCAGCAGTGGCATGAAGGTCGTGCCCCGCTCTATGCTATTCTCAATTCGGGGTCGGGAGGAAGCGGCACGTTTACGCCTGGAGATGTAGATGGTGATTTGCTACCAAGTAACGACTTGACATGGGCAATTGGGAGCGGCGCCAAGCGCTGGACAAACCTGTATGCCATCGACATTCATAGCACTAGCGCGGCTTTTAGCGGAGGCGTTACGGCTGCTGCATTCACAACTGTTGGATCAGTAGTGGCAGCAGCGCTCACCGTGAGCGGCGCGGTTTCAGCTGGTTCCTTGTCAACCTCGGCGCTCACTCTCAGCGGAAACGGAAGCGTGAGCGGCACGCTGACAGTCGGAACGCTCTCCTCATCAGCAATCTCCACAACCTCGGTCACTGCGTCCTCTGTCGCAACCGCTATACTGAATGCAAGCGGAAACGTCAGTATTGGCGGTATCCTCACCACCCGAGATCCTGTGCTGCAGGGCTCGCTGTGGTGCGATGTTGTGCAGTCCGCAGTGCAGACGTTTGCTCCAAAGTTTACCGCGAGCGTGTCTGTAGAAACACCATTGCTGTACTGGACATCCCCGATCCAAGCAGGAGTATCACTTGTTCCACAATCGACAAACACATTTGATTTGGGATCGTCTGCATTGCGTTGGGCAAACATCTATGCAACCACATTGAACGCGCCCAACGCAGCGCTCACCACAGTTAATTCGGATCAGTTGACTGTATACAATGTGGACGCAGTTACACTTGGTGCGCAGCTTTTTACCACCAACATTAACCCTTCAACAACAGAAGTGTTAAAGCTTGGAGAGACTGGGCGTGTATGGTACTCTGCAGCCATAAAAAACATTAGCGCAGACGCACTCACCACAAACACACTTACTACTGCCAGCCTGGCAAGCACGACTGCAACTTTGAGCGGAGCACTGCAAACAGCGACACTTCGCGTTACAGGCATATCACAACTTGACGGTGCGCTTACTGCACTAGGTGGCGCCTCAATATCCGGAACAACAAACTGCAGCATTGTATTTGCATCGTCTGTTGGTGCGACTGGCAGTGTTAGCGCTGGCACATTGAGCAGCGCAGGCAACTGCTTTGTAAGCGGTAACCTGAATTGCACTGGAGTCAGTTCATCGCTCATACCAGCAACTACCGCGACATACAATCTTGGCAGCTCTTCAAATTACTGGTCAAACCTGTATGCTTCAGCCCTCAATGCAGCAACTCTAGCGGCAGTAACGTCAGTTAGTACGCCCATCATAAAAGCCATCAGCGGAAACTTGGGGCTGGGCTCGTCGCTGATTCCTAGCGGATCTGTCACTATTGGGCTTACCGGTACACGCTTTTCAAAAGCCTGGCTTGATTCATTGTCTGTTACAAACGACACGACTACAGGCACGCTTGCAGTTGGAGGACAACTCACTGTTGGCGGTACCCTTGGTGTTGCGGGCACAACCACCTTGTCGTCATTGCTCAACGCCCCTTCAATCATCGTTTCTGGTACTGGCACGATTGCAAGTGTCGTGAGCAATACTGTCACCACAACGGATTTCAACGCTGCCAATATAACAGCAAGCGGTGAAACAAACCTCAATGCAAAACTGTGGTTGGGAAAAGTCTGGGAAGCAAATTACGGAATCTGGGCAAAAGGGTCGGGCGGAATTGATACCGCAATCTTCAAAGTGGACTTCACATCGGATTATGGCACAACAACAATAAAAAGCCCAAACGGCACGCCTTCCATTGCGCTAGGAACCAATGGATCAATCATCAGACTGGACGCTTCACGAATAATTATGGGCAGTATATATTTGGATCCGTTCAACAAGGCATATGCAAGATACCACACAGATGGTCAGGGGCTACCTGCTGGAACATGGGCAGCATTCTCGACAATTAACTGGACAACAACCGACGAAGCGCGATCACTTTCTGGTGTCTTTAGTTTGAACAGTCTGGACACAACGCAAATCAAAAACAAAAGCAGCGGAACGCTTTTACTGCATGTGAGCTACTGGGTCAACTGGACATTCTCTATATCAGCGTCACGCATCGCAAAGCTTGTGCGCGTGAGTGACCAAGTAGGATATGCACCAACAACATGCACAGTGTCGGCCGGGGTAGGAAGTGGAGTACACAGCGGACACGCTTCTATTTTGCTTGGAGCTGGAGATTCTGTTGCTCTTGTGGTTGCAACCGATACGGTTGTGCCAGACAATGTATCTCACGCCGAAATATGTGTTGCGCTAGGCTAGATAATTATGTGAAACGATACTCCTTTTCAAGCCGCTCAGACCAAATAAAAATCGTCTGATTCCTTGTGAACCCCCTGTCCCTCATCCAGTCCCACCACAGCTGAGGCCATGCCGCAGGGCGCGCGTGTGGCTGGCGACGATGCTTGCAGAGCTGCAGCAACAGAGCATAGTGACGACGCTGCTCCTCATGAAGCGTGTGGTATCTGCTCACCATACACAAGTGAGTGCCATCCTGGAACGCGAGGCGGGCTTGGCAAAAGTACAGGAACGCACGGTTCAATCTGCGGCTCAAGACCCTGCTTGACTCGAAGCAAAAGCTGACTGCGCGGCTCTCGCGGCTCGTAGGTGACTTGCACATTGGCTTGCTCGTGCGGCGATGCCGTCGGGGATGTGGGCGTTGCAGGGGCCGAACTGTCAGAACTATCGTCCACGTCTTCATGTGGCTCATTAATGTCTACTGGAGGGAACAAGGCATCCGCCAGCAAATCAAAGTCAACTTGAGGTGGTGGGATCATGAGAGTAGTCAAGGCGCTTTTCATTTCAGCCCTATCATAATACAATTCAAAAAAGCATTACGAGGATTCAGCAAGTGCCGCCTGTTTTGAGGTCAGACATTGAATTTTATCTTTTTATATCTAGCTTAGAGAGACAGAAAATATGGGCAAAATCAGCTGGCTTGACAAATGGCATGCCGTGCGCGAAACGCGTAATCCAGTATACAAGGGACTCGGGTACCGCGGACGTGTAAAGTCTGAAATTGCGTACAAGGCCGGAAAGCAAATGTGGGGCGTCGCTGACGAGCTTGGCAACCCGCTCGTAAAGGGAACGGCAGAGTACGACGCTCAAAAGCAGCACGATAGGGAAAAGGCGCGGGATATAGCAAACAAGGGTTTCGCTGTTCATAAGTAGTCTCTATGAGCTAGCAGGCTTTTCCGGAATACTAAGTAGAGGATTCTCCTGCAACTGCTTTTGCTCTTCAATGCTAGCAAGCGTTTTCTCAATGTAATTGTCTGTCTTTTGAATCATGTCTCTGAGCTGTCGTAGTTCTTGTCGCACCGAGATACTCCCATGTTTGCCACGAATCATTGGTCCGCTGAAGCCAGACATGTAGTGCAAACGCGCAAGGCGTGCATATTCGTGAGCGAGACTATTGCGAGTTTCCTTTGCTTTATATAATCTCTCCATTTTCTTATTTGAGCATATTTAAAATTATTCTGCATCTACCCATTCAATATCCTCGCCCCAATCAAAATTCTCTGCTCCAAAAGGATATATTCGTCCAGACTTTGCAAGACGACCTTTGAGCATGTTACGTTCCGCACGAGCAATCTTCCAGCTATCCTGCCACTCAATTGTCGGCTCAAGACGGTTCCGTTTCCATCCTGCCTGACGGTGATGCACCACAACACTTGTTGAAGGTTTCCCATCCCGCATTGCGATTGCTACGCTCTTCATCCACTTGAAATCAAGAATCGTGCAGTTGCGCGCGTCCCCGCCTGATCCAGCTACACCACTCACACCCTTGAAGCGCATCTTCACCACATCGCCTTTCGTGTTCCGAATCGCATAGGATTTGGGAAGGATTGCAACAATCTCTTCTGGTGTTCCCCATTCTGCCTTCATGTCGTTTTCAAGTTGACCGAGGTAAATCCCAGTTGGTGGTGCAGTTGCTCCGCGTGGCTTGATGAAAAACATCGAGTCGGTGTCCCCGTAAACAACCTTGCATCCATGCTCAACTGCAAAGTTCATGTCATCAATGATTGTGAGGCGTGCGCCGGCTGTGATGTAACTTCCAATCAGCACATTGGTCTTGCCGATAGTTGAGTTTGGTGTCCTCGACTTCAATTTATAAAGCGTGTGGGCTGCATGGTGAGATGGTTCGCCGACAATAGTCTGCTTGTTTTCAGCCAAAAACTTTTGCTCCTTGACGTAGTCCGCCTCCACAAGTTTGACGGTTTCCTTGAATGGGCTCATGGCCGTCCGTCCGTATGCTGAGTTTGGCACAAGCTTGCTCATTGCCTTCATGCTGTCTTCAGGTGTGTGCCAATCTTGTGGATGCAAATGGAATTCTGGCGGAATGTCTATGTTGGCGTGCTCTTTCATCCCGCGCACATAGTCTGCGCAGACTTGTGGATCAGGCCAATTGAGTTTTGGCGGTTTGCTGAACTTTGCCTTTTGTCCATAGGTGCGTCCAATGAATTCCTTGAACATGTCGGTTCTCACATCGGCTGTGAAGAGCATGCAGTACACGTATCTGAGCTTGTACCCATACTTTTGGATTGCATGCTTGACCTCCATGATCGTGTATGGCTGAGGCGGTGATTTCCAGTATCCGGAACATGTATTGCAATCAATCGAGCATTGTGTCCATGGTTTCTGGTTGAAACAGTGTTGCTGAACATGAACTGCTTCAGCTATGCTTCGACATTTCAATAGAGGAAAGCAGAGCCTGCCATTGATGATGCGGTGAAGTGGAGGATGCGCAACAGCTCGAGTAGGCTCAATCTCACACACTATAGCGCCTTCAAGTGGATCCAGCAGTTCAAGTGATGGTTGGGTCGCCTCGCAAAAGTGAGTGAAGCGGTAGTCTCCGCTTGGCATTGGGACCTTGAACATTTGACCGGGATAATGTGAGTTGTAGTCTGATGCCATAAGTTGCTCGCCAGCCTCAATATCAGCTTTCGCATGGAGCCAAAAG
>JBPCSW010000229.1:0-4987 GCA_051006675.1 Fluviibacter sp. | reverse complement strand
AAAACGATCCGGCTATTACCCGTACCAAGGCCTACCTGGAGAGCAACCTCCCTCTCTGGGTAAAGAAATACCAGGAATCACGCCAGTTCAAAGATCAGGTCTGGTACACAGGTGGTTTTGCCATCTTCCTGGTGATTGTGCTGTGGCTATCGTTTGGCAGTGCCCCTGAAGTGCCCAATTTTCGTATTAACCAGAACGAGATCAGCTTCAAAATAGGATCTCCTCAGCTTTCATTTATCCGCTCCGAGCCGCTGGTCCTTTCTCCCCTGCCTACAGGCGCTCCTGTTCCTGCGCGCGTTGCGGTCGATGACACCCGTACCGCACCAATCAGCGCCTCACTCAATGGCCGCATTGTTAAACAACATGCTCAACTGGGCGATCAGGTTGAAGCGGGTGATGCGCTAGTCACTATCGACTCGCCTGATTACGGTACCGCGCTCACGGATTGGCAAAAGGCCGAGGCAGACGCCAAGCGCAAGAAAGCCGCCTTTAGTCGTTCGAAAGAGCTGCTGGCTGGCGAAGCGATTGCTAAGCGAGATTATGAAGTTGCTGAAAGTGATTTCCGTATTGCTGATGCAGAATCCCGACGTGCCTACTTACGTATTGCTAATCTGGTGCCTTACGGCAAACCGGATCCGGAAAGTGAGCGGCTTACATTACGCGCACCAATCCCCGGCGTGGTTGCATCGGCTAACATTAATCCCGGCCGTGAAATCCGTTCAGATCAAAGCGATCCGCTATTTGTTATTACCGACCTGGGGCACTTGTGGGTTATCGTCGATGCGCCTGAACAATCAGCCAGCAGCATCCACATTGGAGATGTGTTGCTAGTGGCTTTTGATAGTTTGCCCGGTCAGGTTTTTAAAGCCAATGTCACACGGGTATCACCTGTTCTTGATTCCCAGATGCGTCGTGTCCAGATACGTGCCGAATTGGATAACGCAGATCTCAAGCTGCGGCCTGAAATGTATGGTCGGGCACAGCTAGCCGACCCGAATGCAACGATGGCACTACGTGTACCCTTATCGGCTTTGAGTACGGATGGCATCTACACCACGGTGTTTATCGAGGCTGAACCAGGTGTATTCCGCCGTCAACGTGTGACGGTCGCCTTTCAGGATGGCCAATGGGCATGGATACAACCGGATGATGGCATCAAGGCGGACGACAAGGTTGTGACAACGGGCGCCCTCCTTCTTGCCTCAGAGTTCACGCAGAGCGCCCGATAATGTTGCGTCAGCTCGTTAATTTTGCGGTCAGCCAGCGGGCTTTCATCCTGCTGGCGTTTGCCATTATGGCGGTCGTTGGTTTGCGGGCTTTGAAAGACCTGCCGATTGAAGCATTTCCTGATGTCCATGATGTTCAGGTACAGGTAATTACCCAGGTGCCCGGCAAAGCACCAGAAGAAGTTGAACGCAGCGTTACCCTGCCGATTGAACGTGAAATGAGTGGCGTACCCCGTGTTACGCAGCAACGTTCCGTATCCATTACCGGCCTCTCGGTTGTAACCCTGATTTTTAGTGACGGGACCCAGGATCGATTCGCCCGTAGTCAGGTACTTGAAAAGCTCCAGGGGGTCACCCTCCCTCCTGGTGTCACACCTACACTTGCACCTTTAACAACGGCAGTTGGTGAAATTTTCCGCTATGTGATTGAGGCCCCGGCCGAGACACCGCTCAACGAGATCCGCGCCATCCAGGATTGGGTGGTCAGGCCAGCATTGCGCCGCGTGCCCGGCGTTGCTGATGTCACCAGCTTTGGTGGTACCGTCAAAGAAATCCAGGTTAATGCCAACCCGATACTCATGCGCCGCTATGGCGTGACCCTGAACCAGCTGTCCGATGCCTTAAGTGCTAATAATGAGAGCACGGGCGGTGGCATTTTACGTCGTGGCAACGAAGGCCTGGTGTTACGAAGCACTGGCCTGTACCGGAATATAGAAGACATCCAGAGCACGGTCATACGCTCACAGAATGGCCGTGCCATACTCGTTGGCGATGTTGCAGAAGTTGGCATCGGAAACCATCCGCCATCTGGCAGTGTATCGGTCGCCCTACGGAGCAAAGACGGTGACGTCATTCAGAAAGAAGGCGTCGTCGAAGGCATCGTCATGATGACCAAGGCAGAAAATCCCGCAATTGTTATTGAAGACTTGCGAGAAAAGATCGATTGGCTTAACAGCCAGGAGCACCTGCCGCCGGGAGTGATGCTCAAGCCACTTTATGATCGCACTGAACTCATCAATCACACGGTAAACACCGTCACGCACAATCTTATTATCGGTGCGCTCTTGGTCATCGGCGTACTGATCGTTTTTCTACGCAACTGGAAAGTCTCACTCATCGTTGCTAGCTTGATTCCGCTGACCTTGCTCTTCGTTTTTATCATGATGGACCTGTTCAAGGTCTCGGCGAATCTGATTTCGCTTGGCGCCGTAGACTTTGGCATCATCATCGATAGCGCCGTCGTTGTTGTCGAAGCGCTCATGGTCAAGATGACGTTGCAGACGGGACCTGAATACGAACACCTGGGTCACAACCGACCCGTATGGCGTTTGAATGCGCTAAAGAATACCGTCTCAACACTGGCTTCACCCATTCTGTATTCCAAGGCGATCATTATTCTGGCCTTTATTCCGATCTTTACCTTCCAGCGTGTTGAAGGAAAGATCTTTTCACCGGTTGCGTTAACCCTATCGTGTGCACTGCTGGGCGCCATTCTTCTCACGCTCACCTATGTCCCGACCCTGCTCGCTTATATGGCAGATAAAGGCCCATTACTGGAGCCGCATCTGGAATGGATGGTACGCATGCAGCATCGTTACCGGGAAAAACTGGAAGCAATGCTCGCCACGCCACGTAAGGTCTACGTTCGCACGGGGGGTGCCATTCTGGCATCGCTCTGCCTGATACCTGTAGTAGGTACGGAATTTCTACCCAAGCTGGATGAAGGCAATATCTGGCTCACGATCATGATGCCCCCTTCTACGCACCTGGAGCAGACACGTGATATTGAACGCTCCGTGCGTGAGTACATGATCAGTTATCCGGAAACACGAACAGTTATCACCCACGTAGGCCGTCCAGACGAAGGTACCGACCCTAAAGGTCCCAACAACATTGAAGTACTGGTCGATCTAGCCCCGAAAGATGATTGGCGCTTTTCAACGAAAGAAGAACTGGTACGGAATATGAGTGCCGGTCTTAATTCAATGCCTGGTGTCCCGACAAACTTTTCACAGGTAATCCAAGACAACGTTGAAGAATCACTCTCGGGTGTTAAGGGCGAAATTGCTGTAAAGATTTTCGGGCCTGATCTGAATATTCTTCAGGAAAAGGCCAATCATGTGGCGGGTATTCTTGCCGGCATCAATGGTGCGATAGAAGTCGCGGCCATTCAGGTTGGCGGCCAGACCGAAGTCACCGTTATTCCAGATCGTCAGCGCATGGCGCGACTAGGCATTTCAATCGCCGACGTGAACCGCACCTTTGAAACAGCCATGGGCGGTTTCGAAACCACTGGTTTTTTTGAAGGTGATCGCCGATACGATGTTACGTTGCGTATGGGCGCAGACTATCGTGGATCTATTAACGACATTGCAAATCTGGCTATCCAGATACTCGGTGTTGAAAATGGTTTCATACCCCTGGGCGAAATTGCCACGATTGAATTAAAACAAGGGGCATCGCGTATCGCTCGAGAGGCGGGTATGCGTGCGGTATCGATCAAAGCAAACCTCACGGGCCGCGACCAGGGTGGTTTCGTCAAGGAAGCGCAACGCAAAGTAAAGCGTGATGTCACGTTGCCTCCGGGGTACACCATGACCTGGGGCGGGCAGTTTGAAAACCAGCAACGCGCCATGGCACGTCTTAAGATTGTGGTGCCAGCCAGCCTGTTGGCTATTTTTGGGCTCCTGTTCTGGATGTTCCGCTCTTACAAGATTGCCGCGGTAATTCTTGCAATTGCACCCACTACCCTGATCGGAGGCTTAATCGGCCTAGCCCTGAGTGGTATGCATCTATCCATTTCTGCTGCCGTCGGCTTTATTGCAGTATCGGGTATTGCCATTCAGAACGGGGTCATTATGGTCGAAGAAATTGTAGAGATGCTACGCAACGGCAAACCCTTCCAGCAAGCCATCCGTGATGGTGCCGTATTGCGTATGCGCCCGATTATCATGACGGCACTCATGGCAGGTTTAGGGTTGTTACCGGCGGCGCTTTCACACGGCATCGGCTCTGAAACACAACGACCATTCGATGTAGTGATTGTGGGCGGCATTATTTCCGCCACCATCTGTACTCTCTTCCTGTTACCTGTGCTTTTTTCCAGGCTGATCAAGCAGGATAAACCCGCTAACTGATCATATCAATCAGGCCAACGTGCTGCGGGATTTGATGAGCAGATTCAGATAGAAAGACGCGACTTCTTCCTTGCGCTGATTGATCGACTTGAATTTCAGTTTAGCAACACCGCGGTCAGGCTTTGAGCGCGAAGGCGTGACGGATTCAACGATCACTTCGGTATGCAGCGTGTCACCTGGACGCACAGGCATCGTCCAGCGAACCTCATCAATGCCGGGTGACCCCATGCTTGATGTCTGGAAAATACCCAGCTGCATAAATAACCTGAAGCTCAGCGCAATCACATGAAACCCACTAGCAATTAAACCGCCATAAATGGAATCAGAAGCTGCCAGAGTATTTACGTGAAATGGCTGGGGGTCATAAGTTAGTGCAAAACCGATAATTTCACTCTCGGTAATTGTTACACCCGGGCAAATAAAAACATCGCCCATTTTCAGGTCTTCAAGGTAGCGGGAATTCATAGTGTCTCCATTTTTTTCAGAGACTATCGAAACTCCGGATAAAGCACAACCACGTATAGAATATGCGCTCGCAACCGAACTTTTAAAAGAACACCATGGCCTGCCGAATCCGTCCCGAACCAGAATCACCCTGCGTCAACATCTGCCGCATGGATACAA
>JBPCSW010000228.1:0-4086 GCA_051006675.1 Fluviibacter sp. | reverse complement strand
GGTGTCTTTGGGGGGGTATGACGACATCAGTCACCAAATTGATTGGCCGTTATTGGCCGAAAGCAGCCATTCAATAAATGAGTTTTATTGTGTTTTTCTGTGCTAAATTGAGTCTGTCGGCGTTAAAACAGCTCTTTTAATCCGTTGGTCGCGAGTTCGAATCTCGCCCGATCCACCATATTAAATAGTGGCGCGTGGTTAGCGTCGACAAATACCCACCAACGACGTTGGTTATTAGGTGACTAATCGACCCATAGAAGATAATTAAATCGAGCCAGCAATAGGATATCAATCATTTTCATCATCTAACCGGTTTGATCAAAAATCATTAAAAGCCAAAGGCGTTCGTTAGATCACCGAATGTTTTACGCACCCCTGCCAGTAGCTCCAGCCCAAATCGACGAGAAATAAACTGGTGGATCGACCCGATATCATATTCTGTACTGTCTACGAATCCTTTCTTGGCGAAGGGAGAAATTATGATCGCCGGAATGCGCGTACCCGGGCCCCAGTAATCGCCATTAGGCGGTTTGACATGGTCGTAGAAGCCACCGTTTTCATCGTAGGTGACGATGATCGCCATTTTTCCCCATTGCGGACTGGCCTGGAGTTTCTGGATCAAGTCCGCAATATGCTCATCCCCTTGTCGGATCGTGGCATACCCGGCGTGCTGCGTATCAACGCCCGCGGGTTTATAGAATACAACTTGAGGCAATTTCCCGACCTTTACATCCGCAAGCAGATCTTCGTAATCTTTAAGATGGTCAGATCGTTCCTTGGTGCCGAGCTCGGTCTTGGGCGTGAAACGGTTGTAGTAATTAAACGGCTGGTGATGTGTTTGAAAGGCATAAGGATCACTATAGATCGTCGCATAGTTATTGAGCGCCTCGTTCCAGCCACCGCTATACCATTTCCAGCTGACCCCCTTTTCCGACAAACGATCACCAATGGTTGCTTCAGTCAATGGAGGCATCGGGACCGTTGCCGCTTGGTTCTTGGCGGTGGGGTCACCAGCTGCGCTCGCCACCAGCCATTCGACACTTTTACGATCGGTTATAGGCGGAGGTGTAGCGCTCGGCTGAAAAGCGGGTTGGCTGGTGTTGATCGCATAATACTTACCGTCAAGCAGCGGCGAAATATTTCTATCAGCCGCATACGATGGCGGCGCCACAAGCGTACTTTCCATCGACTTCAACTCGAGTGTTGGCACACCCGTTACAGCAGAAATAATGGCATCCAGAATACTGATGCGACTCGAGGGAAAGTTTGCATCTTCCACCCAGCGCGGGGTGCATAAGCAAACCAGATATTGGTGATTCTGAAATGATCCGCCGAAGGTACCCTGGAAGAACTTGTCGGCCAAGGTATATTGCTGCGCCATTTTCCACATCTTCATCGACGAGCCATCGTAATGACCCATCGCCAAACCCCCGGCATCGGAATAGGCTGCAAACTTATTGTTCTTTCCACCATTGATCTGCATCTGGTTGTTGTAGAAGCGGTGTACCAAATCAGGCCCGGCAATAGAAAGCGGGTCGCCACCGACCTTATCTGCCGTGATTTCAAACGGCTTATTGGGCAGACCCTTGATCCAATCCCACTGGCCATCAACACTTTTTGAACGGTTCCAGACCTCTGGTAACTCGGGTAATACTGAGCCATCTCGATCCAACTGCGTATAAAGCGCCGGATCTTTCAGTGCATTGGCAATACCATCTGCACCAGGGAACTTGCCATAAAGCGTATCAAACGACCTGTTCTCGGCATAGATAACAACGATCGTATCGATGTTGGCCTTGAGCTGTTCGGTCGTGGCCTGAGCACTGTTGTTATTGGAATCACCACTGCCGCAACCAGATAACAGCAGGATTGCAGCGGCAACTGGGGTAAGAAGTAGCTTAGGTTTAAACGTCATGGCAATCAACGAAGTTATCGAACACGTTCCGACAAAGACCCGGCCTGCACGAGCGCAGGCCTTTTGGTTTATGCGAGTGCAGCTCGAATACTTCCATCAATTAGGGAATAAATTTTCATTATCAACCTCAAATCCATAGGTGCCCTCCTTAAAGGGCTTAAAGAACCAAATGTTTTTCGGGCCATCCTCGAAGCTCAGACGGTGATTGTTATTAACCACACTACAGCCAGCAGACAAGCATCCCATATAAAAGAGCTCTATGGCGTCGTTCGGTAACGCAGTTTTAAACTTGAACACATAACTGTATCCCGAATTATTTGTATATCTAAAAAAATCTTCGTTAGAACCATCTGCACAACCACCGTTTCCGCTAGCACGAATGAGGTCATAACCAGCAGGCAAAGCAGACCAAGGGAATTTCCTGAACTCACAACTACTTGTACTATAGGATGGCACGTAAATATTGCTTTTTGGCTGAATGAAACTTGCTGCCACACTCAGCGCAAATGTATTAGCGGAAGATGCACCAGACAAACTGACTGGAATGACCAAACCCAGGCTTGACGCACTTTCATTTGTCGTCCATGAACCATACAGCGAGCCTTGATTTAACATCCCCGACGCTATTGGCACACCCATCATATTTACCGGTGTCAACCCACCCTGGGCGGCTACGCTACCAAAATAGTAACGTGACGTAAACTGGTGACCGGTGGCATCAGCACCTAAACGACAGTGGGTCACAATATAAGCATCATTTCCATTTGGGCCACCAAACCAACCGGTGATATTTGGAACCGCTGTTTCACCTTTTGCGCCGCCTAGTGCACAATTAACTTCCACAAGCCGATTCTTTAGTTGATCTGGCAACCCTTGCAAAGGAATATAGAATCCTTTGTGGGCACCCGTGGCTGGCCCCATGAATTTACCTATCAGAAGATTCATCTGGCCATCAAATTGTTGCTTGACGGTGGCATAGGCAGTTGACCATTGCGTCACACCTGCTGGCTTTGGAATTCCGTCTGCCTCTAATGGGTACGCGGCCAGCGTATCATATACGTCTTTAAGCATAACTGCGGCGTTCCCATGGGTGGCAGCAAGGTAAGACACAACTGTTGTTATAGCCAGATTACAGCCGGTGCGCTTGGCGACAATGTCACCTTGCATGGTGGCTTCGTTACCGCATTCACTTTGCAACGCGGCCGCCAAATTATTCATGCCAGATACAGTAACCTTTTGGCCCAAGGTTACAAAAATTGAAGTCGAGTCCGTGCCTCCTTGTACTGAATCGATTAGTTTGGCAACTTTAGTAACGCTCATAGCCTTGGAAAGACCCCCCTGGCTTTTTACATATTCTTTGAACGTTCCAGCACCCTTAATATCGTTGTATATAGCAACAGCTTCTTTTACAGGCACGAGTGCCTGTTCAAAAGACTTTGTTTCGTTATTAATTATGCTCGTTTCTAATAGTGCCTTAACTTCCGCCACCGCCCCCTCAACATTGCTCAGTCTATTATTCATCTCTTGGATTTGAGTGTAAATTTCGCTCAGCTGATCGCCTGTCCCATCGCATGATTCTTCGACTAATATCGTTGTAGCTTCAAGCACCGAACTGGCCAGAGGCACCGGAAAGAAATCGAAGACAACTCCCGTAAACTTCATGAATGGCGCCAATCCCGCAGGGCAGCTACCCGCTTCCTGGGCATAAGCATCGCCTATAAGTCTAAAATGGTTCGCCAACCAATTTGTTAGTTTATTTGCAAGCAACGCACTCCAAGAAGCGCCTGGGGCAATCGACGCTAAATTAGCGACGGAAAAATCGCCGATTTCATCATTCAAGAGCCGTTGGTTCAAATCGCTATAAAATGGGGCCTCATCCTGGCCGCCTCTAGTGACTTTAAATCGATAGTACTGGCCGAGCTCTTCGAAACTATCCGAATTGCCATCAGGGCTGTTGTAGTTGATAAAAAACTGTTCAAGATGCTCAAATAGCATTTGGCGATTGAATGCATAATTCGCAACCAATTTGTTGTATACGTAAATCCCCATCATGCTTGGTTTGGCAATGAGGCCAACAAACGAGCTGGGAACATCCGTCATCAAAAAAACGTTTCCAAGGACGCCTTTTTTATCGTAAAAGTAAAGGTCAACAGGCTCGCTGTATTGGGTGC
>JBPCSW010000227.1:0-6111 GCA_051006675.1 Fluviibacter sp. | reverse complement strand
ATTGGATGCAGAGGTAATCCTCCCCTTTTTAAAGGGGATCAGAAGTAGCGTTAAGCGGGCCTGGCCAGTCGTTGTTTTGGTGGGCCCCCCGAGAGTCGAACTCGGCACCAACGGATTATTAGTATTCTGGTCGCTAAAAGATTGGTGAAATCTGCAGACAACAAAAAACCACCCCAAGGGTGGTCATATTTTTGCTTCAACTTTGCCTGGACGGGCCACTACATGAGTCTAAGAGTAGTGGTGGGTCGTGAGTGATTCGAACACTCGACCTACGGATTAAGAGTCCGCTGCTCTACCAACTGAGCTAACGACCCGTCAGGGTAAAACTTGTAACATTTGGTGGGTCGGGTGGGATTCGAACCCACGACCAACGGATTAAAAGTCCGCTGCTCTACCGACTGAGCTACCGACCCCCAGTGCACAACAAAGAGGCAACATTCTAGTTTCTAAAGATGGATCAGTCAAGGTTTGGCCATTGGCATACAATGAGCCATTAATTTGAACAAAAAGCAGCTTGAAGATGCCATTGAATGCCCGTAGTTACCCGCTCTCGCCTGATTGGTGCGGGATGTGTGAAGTAGACCTGCGTAACAACCTCCTGAGTTACTTTGAGGCATCTTTTGAGCGCTATGAATCGTTATTTGGGTGTTTAAGCGCTGATGCGGCTTATTACGAGAAGCCCATCTCGTTGCGTCACCCGCTTATCTTTTATTTTGGTCATACCGCTACGTTCTTTGTGAACAAGCTGTTGTTGGCTAAGTTAATCCCGGAACGGATTAACCCACGCTTCGAAGCGATGTTTGCCGTATGGGTGGACGAGATGAGTTGGGATGATCTCGATGAAACCCACTACGATTGGCCCAGCGTTGCCGAAGTTAAAGCTTATCGCCAGCAAGTTAAGGCTGCCGTGACGAAAGTGATTTACGAGACTCCCTGGCAGGGGCCAATGGGTTGGGACAATCCTTGGTGGGCGATCCTAATGGGTATTGAGCACGAACTCATCCATTTGGAAACCTCATCCGTACTGATTCGCCAGCACCGCCTGGCGCACGTTCAGACGCAACCTGATTGGACGCCAGCCCTGGTGAGTGGCATTCGCATTGAAGCAGTGCCGAAAAATTCATTGATTGATGTGCCAGCGGGTGAAGTTAAACTCGGCAAGGGGAGTCCGCATCTGGACGCATGCGCCGTTGATGGCGACGCCCGGTGTTATGGATGGGATAACGAGTATGGGGCGTACCTTGCCGAAGTGCCTGCGTTTAGTGCAGGCCAGATGCTGGTGTCTAATGCCGAGTTTTTGAGTTTTGTAGAAGCCGGTGGCTATGCCACAGACTGCTACTGGAATGAAGAAGCTCTGGCCTGGCGTAATTTTGCTCATGCAACACACCCTTCTTTCTGGGTGCGTCAGTCGGATGGCTGGTATTTGCGCCTAATGACGGATGTTGTGGCTATGCCCTGGGATTGGCCGGTAGAGGTGAATTGCCATGAGGCTGCAGCGTTTTGTAGCTGGAAGGCAGAAACGATCGGTGCAGCCGTTCGGTTGCCAACCGAAGACGAGTGGTATCGTTTATATGACATTGCTGGTGTAACGCCCGACACGGCCGCTCAGCGTCGATTGGCTGGTGGTGCCAGTTCGGTTGCGGTTGATCGATTTGCACATGGAGATTTCTACGATGTTGTCGGTAATGTCTGGCAGTGGACATGCACGCCTATTTATCCCTTTGCCGGGTTCGAAGCGCATCCGTTATACGATGACTTTTCTATTCCGACATTTGATGAGCGGCATAACCTGATTAAAGGCGGTTCGTGGATTTCCTGTGGCAATGAAGCAATGCGTGCCTCACGCTATGCCTTCCGTAGACACTTCTTTCAGCATGCCGGATTTCGTTATGTCGTAGGCGAAGCACCGCGCGTGCCGCAAGTTTCACGCTATGAAGACGATGCTTTGCTAGCGCAGTATGCTGAATTCCATTTCGGTCAGACCTATTTTGATGTGCCCAATTTCCCTAAAGCTGTGGCGGAGATTGCCCTGGAAGTGATGAAGGGCAAACCGCTGAATCGCGCGCTCGATATTGGGTGTGCGGTTGGCCGCAGCAGTTTTGAATTGGCAAAGGGGTTGCCTGGATGCGCCGGCTTCAAATCGGTGATTGGAGTCGATTTTTCTGCGCGCTTTATTAACCTTGCCGATGAGTTGATTCGCAATGGGCATGTTCGCTATGCGCTTACCGATGAAGGTGCGCTTCAATCTTTCCATGAGATCTCTCTAGAAAAACTGGATTTGCTCGATTGCGCAGGGAGGGTTGGTTTCTGGCAGGGCGACGCCTGTAATCTGAAAGAGACCTACGGTGATTTTGATCTGGTCGTTGCGGCGAATCTGATTGATCGTCTTTATGACCCAGCCAAGTTTCTGGATGAGATTGGTAAACGCATTGTGCCCGGGGGCGTGTTGGTGCTGACTTCACCCTACACATGGCTAGAAGAACACACGCCGAAGCATCAATGGCTCGGCGGATTTAAGCGCGATGGCGAACGCTATACAACATTGGATGCATTGCGTGACCACTTAGGCCGTGACTTTGTGCCGCTAGGCGAGCCACAGGATGTGCCATTTGTGATTCGTGAAACATCCCGTAAGTTTCAGCACACCATTGCCCAGCTAACGTGCTGGGAGCGCAGGTGCTGATTTGCGTTAGCGATTAACGTAGTGCGTAGGGTCGGCAATGCCGGCTGCGGCAAAGCCTTCGGCGCGTAGCGCACAAGAGTCGCAATGTCCGCAGGCTTTGCCGTCCGGCGTGGCCTGGTAGCAGGAAACAGTAAGGCTGTAGTCCACACCTAATTCGGTGCCCATGCGGATGATGTCCGCTTTGCTCATATCAATGAGCGGCGCGTGTACACGAAAGCGCACGCCTTCTACGCCTGCTTTGGTGGCAAGATTAGCCATCTGTTCGAAGGCGGCAATGTATTCCGGGCGACAGTCCGGGTAGCCGGAGTAGTCGACGGCATTAACCCCCAGAAAGATATCCCGGCTATTGAGTGTTTCCGCTAACGCCAGCGCCAATGACAACATCACGGTGTTGCGGGCGGGCACATAGGTGCTTGGAATGCCGGGCTGGCTATGCGCTTCAGGCACGGCCATCGTTAGATCGGTAAGCGCTGACCCGCCGAACTGATTCATGTCCACATGAACAACCCGGTGGCTAAGTGCACCCAGTGCTTTGGCCTGACGAAGCGATGCATCCAGTTCTGCACGATGGCGTTGGCCATAATCGAATGCAATGGCGTGGCAAGCAAAGCCCTGGTCGCGGGCAATAGCAAGTGTAGTGGCTGAATCCAGGCCACCGGAGAGCAGGACAACGGCTGGTGGCGCGTTAAGTTCGTTATTTGCCACGGGCGTCACTCCAGAGCAGTTTGTGTAGCTGGATTTGAAAGCGCACGGTTAAACCGTCGGCCAATATCCATTCGGCCAGGTCAGTAGGATTCAGCTGCCCAGCAACAGGAGATAGAACGACATCGCAACGATTCATCAAGTGATGCGCGTTGATCGTGTCTTAAGCCCAGTCGTAATCGGCGCGAGAGGCGACAACAATTTTGACTTCGTCGGTGCTGCGCAAGTCGTTGATGTTGCTCAGCAGATTCTTGGCGCTTTCACCCGAACCCGGTGCTTTAAGATCCATGATGCGGTCAACGCGCGGATCCACTTTGGATATATCAAGCGCGCCGGAGGTTTCCAGGCAAACATCGTAACCGGCATCACAGAGTACGCCGAGCAAAGGCAGGCAGGTTTTCTGTGCAAGTGGTTCACCACCAGTAACGCAAACATAGCGAGTCGGATAGCGCGCTACTTCAGCAAGCACATCGTCAATCCGGGTCGTTGCGCCACCGGTGAACGCATATTCGGTATCACACCAGGTGCAACGCAACGGGCAACCGGTCAGCCGAATAAATACAGTGGGTATGCCAGACCTTGCCGCCTCGCCCTGTAACGAAAAGAAGATTTCGCTCAATCGAACCGTTTGTTCGCAGTCCGCGCCTACTGTTTCTGCCATGACGCGTTACTTCTTGATTTGCTGTTTGGCAGCGCCCGCAGCCTTGGAATCCGGATACTTGGCAATCAGATCCTTCAGGGTTTTTTGCGATTCGGCTTTTTGACCTAGCTCTGCCTGACAGTTGGCGATGTTCGCCATGGCATCTGGTGCACGACCATTTTTCGGCCATTTTGCTAAGAGCTTCTGTTGTGAACTGATCACTTGTTTGCAGTCGCCAACAGCATAGTAGCTATTGCCTAACCAGAACTGAGCGGCAGGTGCCTGTTCGCTTTCTGGATAGGTTTTGTTGAACTTATCAAAGGCGATAGCCGCTTCTTTGTATTTGCCCGCTTTGAAAAGCCCCAAGGCAGATTCGTAAGCTTTTAGGGCTGCCGCAGTGTCATCTGCCGGCTTGGCATCGGGTTTGGCTTCTACTGTCGTTGATTTAGCCTCGGCTTTGGTTGCCGTATCGGTAGCTACCGGTGCGGCGGGTTTCGCTGCAGTTTTACCCCGGCCTGCTTCAATAGCCTGCAGGCGGTTATCAATGTCGAGGTAAAGATCTTTCTGCCGCTTCTCTAGATCGTTAATGCTATTGGTGAGCACTTCGATCTGGCCACGCAGCTCAGAGACTTCACGGCTCATTTGTTCCGAGAGGCGGTTCTGCTCGATCAGTGTCTGGCTTGTGGATTTCTGCAAGTCAGAAATCTGTTTGCGCGCAACGTCATCGTCAAACAGGCCGGCGTATGCAGGCAGAGCACAAAGCAGACCGGCGGCACACAGTGCCGCCGGAAGGGTAAAGCGACGAGTCATCGGCGGGGTTCTCAGTACTCGCCGTTGTAGAGCATGTCGGCGCGACGGTTTTCGGTCCATGCCGCTTCGTTGTCACCCAGGGCCTTTGGCTTTTCTTTGCCTAGGCTCACGGATTCGATTTGTGATTCCGGTGCGCCCATCAGCACGAGTTGTTTTTTAACGGCATCGGCACGACGCTGACCCAGAGCCAGGTTGTATTCGCGGCTACCGCGATCATCGGTGTTGCCTTGAACCAGAACGCGGGCGTTAGGTTCCGAAGCGATGAACTTGGCGTGTGCTTGCAGCTGGCTGTTGTACTCCGACTTAACGTCGTACTGATCGTAGTTGAAGTAAACGCTACGCTTGGACAGCGGGCTGTTTGGATCACGCAGCTTGGCCAGCGCAGCGGCCGACAGCTTAGGCACACCAGAGGTGCCGGTAGCGTCAACGCTGGCCAGATCCGAGCTGTTGTCCGGGGTTGAGCTACAAGCGGCCAAAAAGGCAACGGCCAGAGCCGGTACCAGACGGATGAAATGTTTGCGAGTGATGTTTTGCACGAGTGTTGCTCCAGAAGTTTCTAGAATTGTAAGCGATCAAGCCCTTGAGATAGAAGCATTTTCCATGCCGAAGCTTAAAAACTGGTTAACGATTAGGCCCCCAGGCCGGTTCGCGGGCATCACCATTAACCGCCGAAAGCTTCTGACGGATCTGGCCATCGGCTGAAACGGCGGCTAAAACACCCCGTCCGCCAAGGATGGTGGCGTACAGAATCATCTGGCCATTCGGCGAGAAGGTAGGGGATTCATCGCGTTGCGAATCAGTGAGTACAGCGACCTGGCGGGTGGCCAGATCCAGCGTAGCGACACGGAAACCGCCATCGCGACGGGTAATAAAGGCTAAGGTGCGGCCATCTGGTGATGGGCGGGCGGTGACGTTATAGTTGCCGTCAAAGCTTACGCGTTGTGCGCCGCCGCCACCGGCGGGCATTTTGTAGATCTGTGGGCTGCCGCCGCGATCCGAAGTGAAGTAGATCCACTGGCCATCGGGCGAGAAGGCGGGCTCGGTATCAATACCGCTGGTATTGGTGATACGGGTAGCCTGACCGGTCGCCAAGGCAATACTGTACAGCTGGGTACCCCCTTCGCGGGAAAGTGCAACGACTAAGCGGCTACCGTCTGGCGACCAGGCAGGTGCCGAATTGGAGCCGCGGAAGCTGGCAACTGCACGGCGCGCACCCGTTTTGAGTGTTTGTTCAAAGATCACCGGCTTGCTCTTTTCGAAAGAGACATAGGCCAGC
>JBPCSW010000226.1:0-2659 GCA_051006675.1 Fluviibacter sp. | reverse complement strand
CAAGAAAGGACATAATGTGCCGATTGTATGGCTAATAATGCAAAAGGGCAGCCTAGGCTGCCCTTTGATCGTTCGATCTTGCGAAATCTTAGGCAGACTTGCGCAGGCCGCCAAACTTCTGACGGAACTTCTCGACGCGACCGGCCGTATCCACGATCTTCTGCTTGCCGGTGTAGAACGGGTGGCAGTTGGAGCAAACTTCAACGTGCAGAGCCTTGTTCATGGTCGACTTGGTGATGAACTTTTCACCGCAGGAGCAGGTGACTTCGATTTCGTTGTATTCGGGGTGGATGCCAGACTTCATTTGAAAGAATCCTAGTTTTAGTTACACCGATCCGGCGATTGTGGCGGGATCACTTAAGTTCTGAATTATCGCTGAATTTTCAAGCCATTGCAACGGCTTTATTAGCCGCGGCGCATGGCGTCGAAGAATTCGGCGTTGTTCTTGGTAGAACGGACCTTATCGAGCAGGAATTCCATGGCTTCCAGATCATCCATCGGATAGAGCAGTTTGCGCAGTACCCAGATCTTCTGCAGGATTTCCTGCGGAATGAGCAGTTCTTCCCGACGGGTGCCAGAGCGATTGACGTTGATGGACGGATACAGACGTTTTTCCGACATCTTGCGATCCAGATGGATCTCCATGTTGCCGGTGCCCTTGAATTCTTCGTAGATCACGTCATCCATACGGCTGCCGGTATCGATCAGCGCCGTGGCGATAATCGTCAGCGAGCCGCCTTCCTCGATATTTCGGGCGGCACCAAAGAAGCGCTTCGGTTTCTGCAGGGCGTTGGCATCCACACCGCCGGACAGTACCTTGCCGGAGGCCGGTTGTACGGTGTTGTATGCACGGGCGAGTCGGGTGATCGAGTCGAGCAGGATGACCACGTCTTTTTTGTGTTCGACCAGGCGTTTGGCCTTTTCGATGACCATTTCGGCGACTTGAACGTGACGGACGGGTGGTTCGTCAAAGGTCGATGCAATCACTTCACCACGGACAGAGCGTTGCATCTCGGTCACTTCTTCCGGACGCTCATCAATCAGCAGTACGATCAGTACCACATCCGGGTGGCTGGCCGTAATGGCATGCGCGATGTTCTGCAGCATGACGGTTTTACCCGACTTTGGCGAGGCGACCAGTAGACCGCGTTGACCCTTACCAATCGGCGCCACCATGTCGATGATGCGCGAGGTGAGGTTTTCTTCAGTCTTGCTGTCACGTTCCAGGCGCAGTGGCTCGTTTGGGTGCAGCGGCGTCAGGTTTTCAAACAGAATCTTGTTCTTGCAGGCATCAGGGGCTTCACCATTGATGCGGTCAACTTTAGTCAGAGCGAAATAACGCTCGCCTTCGCGCGGCATGCGGATTTCACCATCAATGGTGTCACCATTGCGCAGGTTGTAGCGGCGCATCTGCGAAGGAGAGACGTAAATGTCATCCGAGCTGGCCAGATAGGAGGACTCGGCAGCACGCAGAAAGCCGTAGCCTTCCTGCATGACTTCAAGGCAGCCATCGCCGTAAATGGTTTCGCCCGTTTTGGCGTGCTCTTTGAGCAGTGCGAAAATGAGTTCCTGTTTGCGCAGGCGATTGGCGTGTTCGATGCCGGCAGCAGTGGCCATGTCAATTAGTTGGCTGACATGTTTGGACTTGAGTTCGGAAAGATGCATATGTGGGTCGCGAAGAAGCGGGGAGTGATTGCCTGAGCGCAACGGTACACGCAGGGCGTACTTCGGATGATTGCGCTAGGACTGGGAGCTTGTAATCAAGCGGCTTGCAGAATCGTTTCCGGAGAGCAAAAACTGAAGTTCGTCCGGATATTCGGCTGGTTTGTCCAGAATTGCTCTGGCCAGGGTATTACGCGTATTGCTGGGGTAAAACTCGGGGTGGAACGCATTCCACCCCGTTGATCTTACAGGTGGCCGTCTAGGAAGGCAACCAGTTGGGATTTCGAGAGTGCACCCACCTTGGTGGCCTCAACGCTGCCGTTTTTAAACAGCATGAGCGTCGGAATGCCGCGTACGCCAAATTGGGCAGGCGTCTGCTGGTTCTCATCGATATTGATCTTGGCAACTTTGACTTTGCCGGCGTAGTCCTTGGCGATATCGTCCAGGATCGGCGCAATCATTTTGCATGGGCCGCACCACTCGGCCCAGAAGTCGAGCAGAACAGGTACGTTCGAATGGGTAACGTCGTCGGCGAAGGAGCTGTCAGTGACGTGGACAATATGTTCGCTCATAGCGCATTGCCTCAAAGGAATAATGAAGTTATTGAAATAAGTGTCTGTTAGTCGGTCATTCATACCGACCAAACGTCAGCAGTTTGCCGCAAGAATTGGCAATGGGCAAGTTGTTTAGGGCGGATTAATATCCCGGCGGGCTTGCGATTATTTTCGAGTGATGAATCTTGCTGTGTATGCCCTTCGGTCATGGTATGCTCAAAAAAGTAAAGCAGTGCACCATTTAATCAGGAGTTGAGAAAGAATGACGTACGTTGTTACCGACAACTGCATCAAGTGCAAATATACAGATTGTGTGGATGTTTGCCCGGTCGATTGTTTCCACGAAGGCCCGAATTTTCTGGTGATCGACCCGGATGAATGTATTGACTGCACATTGTGCGTTGCTGAATGTCCTGCTGAAGCAATTTACGCTGAAGATGATG
>JBPCSW010000225.1:0-3032 GCA_051006675.1 Fluviibacter sp. | reverse complement strand
CGGCTCGGTATCACTGCTATGAATGCGGTGCAGCCTGGACGGAAAGCGACAGGCATATGTCAGTGGCACACGGCAAATGGGTGGCGCATAAGCCGTTCAACGGCGCGGCTGGTTTCTGGTTCAATGCCCTTTACTCGCCTTGGGTCGATCTGGTGGATACGGTCGAGGAGTTTCTGGCCTGCCGTAAGGACCCAATGCGGCTGAAGACATTTGTAAACACGATCCTGGCCGAGACTTGGGAGGACCAAGGCGACGGCGTGGACGATTATGCCGTGGCGAAGAGGAAGGAAGACTACGATGGGATTCCAGATGATGTTGTACTCCTTACTGCTGGCGTTGACGTTCAAGATGACCGCCTGGAAGTCGAAATTGTCGGCTGGGGTGCTGGGGAAGAAACCTGGCAGATAGATTATCAGGTCCTGTACGGCGACCCATCTAGTCCGCAACTTTGGGCGCGGCTCGATGAAATACTGCTGGCCACCTATGAGCATCCGCTTGGCGAGCCAATGTTGATCCGCTCGACTTGCGTTGACTCCGGTGGTCACCATACACGGGCAGTTTACAACTATGCCAAGACCAGGGCAGGCCACAGGGTATTTGCTATCAAGGGCGTTGGCGGCGAAGGCAAGCCAATCGTCGGACGGCCTAGCAAAAACAACGTAGGTAAGGTTCCATTATACGCCATTGGCGTAGATACCGCCAAGGAACTGCATTACGCTCGGCTAAGGATCGATGAACCCGGCCCTGGCTATTGCCACTTTCAGGCAAAGCGTGACGATGAGTATTTCCGGCAGCTTACGGCTGAAAAGCAAGTCATCAAGTATCACAAGGGTTATCCGACCCGCACATGGATTAAAACTCGCACCAGAAACGAGGCTTTGGACGTTCGAGTCTATGCAATTGCAGCATTTCACATATTAAATGTGAATATGGATAGCATTGTGCGTCGGTTTTATGCTAATGTGAGTGGTAGAACTGTTCCTGAGAAGGAAACGAAACCTGTGCAACCGCATCCTTTGGTGCCTAAAAAGCGGCCATCTAAGGGCGGATTTGCCAACAATTGGCGATGACGGATAATGGCAAATCTGTTCGATAGTGCAAATGCCCTGACCTCTGAGCCTACAGAAATTTATTGTGGCTCGCTTGTCCAGTGGAAGCGCGCTGATCTGGCTGAAGATTATCCGACCAGTTTGTATGATTTGATCTATACTGCCCGGTTGCGCGGTGGTCTGAGCCGGGAAATTACTGTTACAGCCGTCAATAGTGATGGTGCCTACTTGGCCTCCATGTCTGGCGCGGTTACCTCCGCCCAGGTTCCAGGTGATTACTACTGGCAGGCTGAGATCAAGCGCAAGAGCGACAATGCCAAGGTGCTGGTCGCTACTGGCGAATGGAAAATTCTTCCCGATCTTAATCAGACCGGGGCTGATCCGCGCACTCACGCCGAGATCATGGTCGATAAAATTCAGTCGCTGCTGGAAGGCCGCGCTGACAAGGATGTAACCAGCTATTCTATTCAGGGCCGGTCGATCTCCAAGATGAGCATTGCCGATCTTTTGCAATGGCGTGATTATTACCGTAAGGAAGTGGCCCAGCAGCGCCGTGACAATGCCATTGCGCTAGGGAAGCCGACCAAGACCACTATGAAGGTGCGATTCCTATGAGCCTGTGGCGCGAAATTCTAGGTTTACCGAATAAAGGCGCTGCGCCCATGCGGAAGCGCTCATATCATGCGGCCAATACGGGTCGGCTCTTTGCTGATTTTATGGCCTCCAGCCGCAGTGCGGACAGCGAATTAAAGCCTGATCTTGTCATTATGCGGAACCGCGCCCGTGCGCTGGCCCGCGATGACGTATATGTTAAGCGTTACCTTAGCCTGCTTGAGACTAATGTCGTTGGGGACAAAGGTGTCAGTATGCAGGTTAAGGCCCGAAATACTGATGGAAGCCTTGATGTAATCGGCAACGACATCATCGAAAATGCTTGGTATCAGTTTGGCCTGAAGGGCAATTGCACGGCAGATGGCCGTCTTAGCTGGATCGATCTGCAAAAGCTGGTCATGTCCACCGTTGCCCGTGATGGTGAAGTGTTCGTCCAGATCATCCGCAACCGTTCGATGCCAAATGGCATTGCTTTCCACCCGGTAGAAGGTGACCAGATCGACGAGTCAAAGAACCAGCGGCTGAAGAACGGCAACGAAATTCGCCTTGGCATTGAGGTTGACCAATTCCAGCGCCCGGTGGCCTACTGGATGAAGCCGCGTCATCCTGGCGATTACGACTTTGCCTCTATCGATCAGAATCCGTCTGTCCGCATCCCGGCCAGCGAAATGATCCATGTCTATCGGCAGGAGCGGGCCGGTCAGACACGCGGTGAGCCATGGATGGCTCCTGCGATGAGCCAATTGAAGATGCTCAATGCTCACCGTGAAGCAGAACTAGTTGCTTCTCGCATGGCTGCATCGAAGATGGGCTTCTTCATTAGTGACAATGGTGAAGATGCGCCTGCTGATGATTACGACAACAATGTCCCGATCATTGATGCAGAACCGGGTACGTTCCACCAGCTTCCCAATGGCGTGGACTTCAAGCCGTTCGATCCGACCCATCCGGCCACCGCTTTTGCGGAGTTTCAGAAGGGCATTCTGCGCGGAATTGCATCTGGCTTGGCAGTTTCATACGCCAGCCTATCGAACGATCTGGAGGGTACTTCCTACAGTTCGATCCGCCAAGGTGCGCTGGAAGAGCGCGATGCCTATCGGATGATGCAGCAGTTCTTGCTCGAACACTTCATCATCTCGGCGTACTCGGCGTGGCTGATGCACGCTAGGGAGTTTGGGATTATCCCGATCCCAGCAACTCGCTTTGACAAGTTCTTCTTGGCGACCTCGTTCCGTCCTCGTGGCTGGCAGTGGGTCGATCCGCAGAAGGAAATTTCGGCTGCTGTTGAGGCCATGCAGAATGGCATCATGTCGATGCAGGATGTTTCGAACCAGTATGGGCGCGACATCGAAGAGACATTCAGCCAGTGGC
>JBPCSW010000224.1:0-5568 GCA_051006675.1 Fluviibacter sp. | reverse complement strand
GTGTGGAGCCCTTCAACGGATGAGTTCGGCGCAGGCATCGCCATTTGGGGCACTGTGGCGACCTCATTGATTGCCCTGGTGATTGGTGTGCCAATCAGCTTTGGTATTGCCATGTTTCTGACGGAATCTTGTCCGGTCTGGATGCGGCGCCCACTCGGCACGGCAATTGAATTGCTCGCCGGTGTGCCGTCGATCATTTATGGGTTCTGGGGGCTGTTCATTTTCGCGCCAATTGTTCAGGAATATGTGCAGCCCTGGATGATTAGCTGGTTGGGCGAGCCCTTCTTTGCCGGACCACCTTTGGGTCTGGGTGTCTTTACCGCAGGGCTGGTGCTATCTTTAATGATTATTCCGTTCATAGCATCAGTGATGCGCGATGTTTTTGAGACCGTGCCGGCTGTACTTAAAGAGTCGGCCTATGGCATTGGCTGCACGCGCTGGGAGGTTGTGCGCAATATCGTGCTGCCCTATACACGAGTTGGTGCCATTGGCGGCATCATGCTGGGTCTCGGCCGGGCTCTGGGTGAAACGATGGCGGTGACATTTGTGATTGGTAACGCAAACCGCTTTTCGCTCAATCTGTTTGCGCCAGGCAACTCAATTGCATCGACGCTAGCTAATGAGTTTGCCGAAGCAGACCCTAGCATGCATATTCCTGCACTATTTGGCCTAGGGCTTATTCTGTTCATTATTACGTTTGCAGTGCTCTCAGTTTCAGAATGGCTGATAAAACGGGGTGAGCGCAAGGCGGGGAGACGTTGAGCATGCTTGGCCGTTATCAACGCCGAAAACTCCTGAATGGTCTAAGCACGTTACTGTCTGCCGTGGCCGTGAGTCTTGGCCTGCTTGGCTTGATCTGGATTCTTGCGACTTTGTTCATTAAAGGACTGCCTGCGATGAACTGGGCGTTTTTTACCGAGTCTACGCCGGCCCCGGGTTCGGAAGGCGGTGGCATGGCCAATGCCATTGTCGGTAGCCTGATGATTGTCGGGCTGACAACGATTGTATCCACGCCAATCGGTGTGCTGGCCGGTATCTTTCTGGCCGAATTCGGCGATCGATCGCGTGTGGCAGCCATCACCCGTTTTGTAACCGACATCATGTTGTCGGCACCGTCGATCGTGATCGGTCTGTTCGTTTATGCGCTCTTCGTTGCAACAACGCAACATTTCTCCGGATGGTCTGGTTCGCTCGCTCTATCATTAATTGCTGTGCCTGTAGTGGTTCGTACAACAGAGAATATGCTGAAGCTGGTGCCGGGAAGTTTGCGTGAAGCAGCGTTTGCACTAGGCATGCCGCGCTGGCGCGTAAGCCTTGATGTCTGCCTACGGGCCGTGAAAGGCGGCGTCATTACTGGGGTGTTATTGGCCGTGGCGCGCATTACCGGTGAAACGGCGCCGCTCTTGTTTACGGCGCTCAATAACCAGTTTTTTACCTGGAACATGAATGAGCCTATGGCGAATCTACCGGTAACGATCTTCAACTTTGCTATGAGTCCTTACGACAACTGGCAGAGTCTGGCGTGGGGGGCTTCTGCACTCATCGCCATTCTTGTTCTGCTACTCAATGTCGTGGCGCGTCTAGCTATCCGCGATCGTCCTAAATCCTGATTCTGATAATGAGATCATCATGAGCGAATTTATTTCTGATCAAGATATCCCTGCTGCACTTAAAGTGCGCAACCTTGACTTTTATTACGGTGACTTCCAAGGCTTGAAGTCAATCTCTCTGGACGTGGCAGAAAAAAAGGTTACAGCATTTATCGGCCCATCTGGCTGCGGCAAATCAACGCTGCTAAGAACCTTTAACCGCATGTACGATCTATATCCGGGCCAACGTGCCGAAGGAGAAATTCTATTTCATGGGCGCAATACCTTGGAAAAAAATTGCGACCTAAATCTGCTTCGTGCACGAATTGGCATGGTATTCCAGAAGCCAACACCTTTTCCTATGTCGATCTACGACAACATTGCCTTCGGTGTTCGGCTCTATGAGAACCTCTCTCGGGCCGATATGGATAACCGCGTGCAATGGGCGCTCGAACAGGCTGCGTTGTGGAACGAAGTTAAAGATAAGCTCAATCAGAGTGGTCTCTCGCTCTCTGGTGGTCAGCAGCAGCGTTTATGCATTGCACGCGGTGTGGCTGTGAAGCCAGACATTCTTTTGCTGGATGAACCAACTTCGGCGCTGGATCCGATCTCGACCGCAAAGATTGAAGAGTTGGTGTTTGAACTTAAGGATAGCTATACGATCGCCATTGTCACTCACAATATGCAGCAGGCAGCACGGGTGTCGGACTACACGGCTTACATGTATCTGGGTGAGATGATCGAATTCGGTGTCACAGACGAACTGTTTATGAAGCCGAAACGCCAAGAGACGGAAGACTACATTACTGGCCGCTTTGGCTGATGCGCGATATCGGAAAGCACGCTTCAAAGGTGCTGCCGATGTTTTCTTTGCTTGCTACGATCATGCGCCCCTGGTGTCGACTGAGTGCATGTTTAACGATTGCCAGGCCTAGGCCTGTGCCCCCATTTTCGCGCGAACGACCTTGATCTACCCGGTAGAAACGCTCTGAGAGACGAGGTAGATGCTTTTGCGGGATGCCGATACCGGTATCGGTTACTGAGAAGCGGCCTTCGTCACCATCACCGCTCCAGGTAATGCGTATCTCACCGCCAGCCGGAGTGTAGGTGACTGCGTTGTTAATCAGATTGCCAAAGATGCTGCGCAGTGCGCTCGCAGATCCACGGATGCTAAGGCTTTCAGGCATATCGACGCTGATTTGGTGCTTGCCTTGGGAAAGCGCCTCTGCCGCGTCAATGAGTTCAATCACAAGTGGATAAATTGCAACTTCGGCTTCGTCTTCCAGCGATGCGCGAGATTCTAGCGAGGAAAGCGTGAGCAAATCCTGGACTAGGCGGTTCATCTGTCCTGCCTGGGCCATGGCTAGATCAAGATAACGCTGTCGCTTTTCAGGGTTTAGCGTTTCGTGATGTGTTTGCAGGGTTTCAATGAACCCGCTGATAACCGTGAGCGGGGGCTTTAGTTCGGGGGATACGTTGGCGACAAAATCTCGGCTGAGATTCTATAACTTTTCAAGTCGGGTTAGATCGCGCGCCGTTAAAAGAAGCCGATCTGCGCCATAGCTGATGAGGTTGATCATGTAGCAGGCCTGATCGCGTCGGCTGGGGTGGTAAATCAATGGTTCGGCAAAGTTGTTGCCTAGCAGGTAGTTGACGAACTCTGGCTCACGAATCAGGTGCTCGATAGGGGTTCCCGTGTCCTGACTGGGCAACAGGTCCAGCATATCAACGGCGAGGTTGTTCATCCAGAGGATGCGCCGATGCTGATCCATAAAGATTACGCCATCAGGCAGGGCTTCAAGAGCGCTCTGAAACTGTTCAAGCACTTGTTCTAACTGTGTTTTTTCTTGCTGACGTGTTTTGACACGCCGGTTCATTCTGGAAACAAAATCACCCCAGATCCCGTCCGCATGCGGCACTGGCGCATCGAGTGGCCCGGAAATCCAGTCGAGCATACGCCGCAGGTGGCGATGGTGAAAGTAAAGACGTGTAGCAAGCGTGGCAACGATCAGAATTAGCAAGACTTCAAGAAAACTCATGATCGCTCTGCCAAGAATGGGTATCCGGTCAGGAACCGGTGAACCTCAGGACGCGTTGGTTGAGAAGCGGTAGCCGCTGCCGCGCACGGTTTGGATCAGGCTATCGTGACCCGTGGGCTCAAGAATAGACCTTAATCGGCGAATGTGCACGTCCACCGTGCGCTCTTCAACAAACACATGGTCGCCCCACACTTTGTCGAGTAGTTGGGACCGGCTGTGAACGCGCTCAGGGTGGGTCATGAAGAAGTGTAGAAGCCGGAATTCAGTAGGACCGATTAGAAGATTTTGATCTTTGACGGTCACACGGTGCGTGACCGGATCAAGCACCAAGTCACGGACTTCCACCTGGTCTTCTGTAAGCTGGGGTTTGCGCCGCCGCATCACCGCTTTAATGCGTGCGATCAATTCTCGTGGTGAAAATGGCTTAACGATGTAGTCGTCGGCACCGACATCTAGACCGGTGATTCGATCCTGCTCGTCGGTGCGCGCCGTCAGCATAATAATCGGGATATCTTTGCTGCGTTCATTTTCGCGAATTCGGGCAGCAAACTGGGGGCCAGATCGCCCAGGTAGCATCCAGTCGAGCAGAATGAGATCAGGCAACGCTGCCTTCATTAATTGTTCGGCGGCTTCGGCTGACTCTGCTTCGATGACGCGATGTCCTGCGCTTTCCAAACTGATGGTAAGCAACTCACGGATTGCGGGGTCGTCTTCAACAACGAGGATGCTCGCTGCCATGCTATTGATCAGCTGTTTTGTTGAGGCTGGTTGATCAGATGGCTACGCACCTCGTCAACACTGATGTGCCTGACGTTGACGCCTGCCGCAATGTAAATGATGTTCTCTGCAACTGCACGAGCGTGATCGGCGACCCGTTCAATGGCCTTGGCCATGTTCATGATTTCAAGCGACAGGGAAATCGTTCGTGGGTCTTCCATCATGAAGGTGATGAGTTGGCGTGTGATGCTGCGGTATTCCGCATCAACCAGGTCATCTGCCTGCAAGACGTCAGCGGCAGCGAGACTGTCCATTCGAGCGAAGGCGTCAAGCGATTTGCGCAGCATATCAAGCGCATCATCTGCCAGGTGGCGCAACTCCACGGTGGGTGTAAACAAGGGGTGCTTTTCGTGCAGTGCACGCGCTGCGCGTGAGATTTTGACGGCCTTGTTGCCTGCTTTTTCGAGTTCTAGCCCGGTCTTTTGAACGCCGATAATGATGCGCAGATCAATAGCGGTTGGTTGGCGTTTTGCAATGATCTGGTTGCATGCCATGTCTAGCTGAATCTCGGCATCGTCAAGGCGACTGTCGCCTTGCTCGACCGTTGACAATAGGCTCATATCGCCTTCGTAGAGCCCCTGCATGGCCTGCCGCATTTGCTGTTCAACAATGCCGCCCATCAGCAGAACCCGTGATTTAAGGTCGTTGAGTTCGAGATCGAATTGCTTGAGTGTATGTTCGGCCATAGCGCTTTTGCTCCAATGCCTGGGCTTTTTGATGCTGCAAGTATCTCAAGCAAATGTGACAGAGATATTTCAGAATGAAGGAAATCTGAGGCCTGTCACTGGCCGGTGTACCCATATTCCACAGGGGTGCGGGTATGGAAGACTTTAAGCCCCGTTTCGGCGATCAGTGAGAATAGCTGTTCGGTCTGGGCCTCAGTCAACACCATGACCACAATCATGGGTTGCTCGGCCTGTTCGAAGAAGCGGGTGGCGTGAAGACGACCGTCGCTACCAAAACCTTCATCCCCATGGATCACCGTAGCACCGCGAATACCACGCATCTGCGCCTTGTCGACCAGCCATTCGCTGACCGCCTGCTCTTGGTGTTTGCGGTTCTGCAATGTATAAAAATTGACCTGATAACCCTTCATGGCTTTCCCCTAGGCTTTATGCAGGAGTGCCCACGTCAGCAAACCCGCGATCGTGGCGATCAGAGAT
>JBPCSW010000223.1:0-4758 GCA_051006675.1 Fluviibacter sp. | reverse complement strand
TCGATTCGCCACCGCAATGTGCGCGTAGTCCAGCAACTCCTGCCACCGGCACCAGGTAGGCAATCCCAGCAGCGCATCGGCACCCATAATGAGCAACAGACTCGCAGCCGGATCTGTCTGACGCAAGCGTTCCAGGGTGCGAATCGTCCACGAAGGACCTGCTTGCAGGATCTCGGCATGATCAATAGTGCATCGGGCCTGATCCGCAAAGCCTAGTTGCGCCATGGCAAGGCGGTGTTTTGCATCCGCCTGCGGCGGCTGACGATGCGGCGGCTTCCCGGCTGGAATACAACGCAACTCATCCAGATTAAATGCAGCGATAGCCTCTTCTGCCAACTGCAGGTGCCCGATATGCACCGGGTCAAACGTGCCGCCAAGAATGCCGATCAGATTCAGGTCGACTGCGCCGGGACGGCGCCCTCGTTATCGGGCAACACATCACGATAGCTGCTGAGGAAGGCTGAAACCACAGTCGGTGCCAACACGGCCATCAGCGGCACAACCACTAACGAGGTCACGACTGCATCACCCACACCCAATGCCACCAGCAACATCATCGCCACGGCCGGCACCAGAACACCAAAGACCAGAATGGCACAAAACAGCCCCATTAACCCCTGCCATGCACGCCAGGAACCCACCAGGCTAAAAAAGAGCGCTTTACCCACGCCGAAGCCACGCCAGGCAACCAGCAGGGGTGCGTAAGCAAAGGCCAGCATCACCGGTACATAAACAGCCAAGGCCACCAACATCGCGCCAAGAGACAAATTATCGGGATTCAGTGTCGATGCATCAGCACCCGCGCCTAAGGTCGACCGGGCCATAAACTGCAAAAGCACACCGCCATCAAAAGCTGCCGTCAGACCGAGCACGCCCAGCGTTAGCAGAAAGTGCAACACACCCAATCCCATCAATGGCTGTAAGCGGTTACGAAACCCGGAAAACAATAGCGTAAAGCTGGGCATCGTTTCTGCGTCCAGCGCACGACATCCTGCCAGCACGCCAACCAGCAATACCGGTGCCAATGCCGCGACCAACAGGTCGCCGACCACGGGCACCAGCCCTACCAGACCCAGCATCGTCCAATAAGACATTACCCAGAAAAGCATCAGCACAGGGTTGCGCCGGTAACGGGCAAAGCCGTCACGAAACCACTGCCAGCCCGTTGCTAGCCCGATGCGTTTGATCGTGTCAGACATCCGTTGATTCAGCGCTGCTGGTCTGAGCTACTGCTGGCGACAATTCAAACAGATCCCGATAGGCCGCGTACGTGGCACCGGCCATCACAGGCACAACCACCAGCAAGGCCAGACCCATCGTCAGCGCCGTCAAGAACAACATCAGCGCCACCAAAAAGAAGGCAACAACAAAGGCTGGCAAGCTGCGCCAGCTAGCAACGAAAGAATGCTTCATGGCCGCCACGGCCGAAATGTCGTGGAATACCGCCAAAGGTGGCGCCAACCAAACCGACATGACTAAGGGCAACACCAGCAGGAGGCTAATGGTTACGGCCAGAATAATGCCGAACACGCTAATCACCACACCCAGCCATTCATACTGGGTTTCCATGCCAACCGCCATACCTGACAGTGCAGCACCGCCGCCCAGCAACAGACCCAGCGCTACGATGAGCATCCAACCCAGCATGTACCAGACACCTACATTAACCACGGCAGGCGCATGCTCTCTAAACCCGGTAAATGCATCCGCAACGCTGACCGGTTCGTTGTATTGCACGCGGTGTGCTACCACCATCAAACCAGCAGATAGCACTGGCATTAGCAAATGCGCACCAACCTGGCCCAACAATGGCACCAGCAGCACCAGCATAATTAAAAGTGTCTGCAGAAAGGCCGTGATCAACCAGAGCCCCGGGCGACGCATAAACAAAGCCCAACCTTCGCTGATCCATTGCACACCATGACCAACGCCTACATGATGAATCTGCGGCAAATGATCTGCGGGATGAGCGTCCTGCCAAGGACCCTGACGATGATGGCGCATATGTCGATCCGGCATCACCAGCTCCAGATAGTCCACATGGGCGGCTGCACCATATCGCCACGCACTGGATCGGAATCCGGAATGACGGATTGTGGTTCCGCAGGCGGCGACTCTGAGTAAGACGGCAGAATCGGTGGGTCTACCACTTCGCGCGATGGCTGACCGCCGCGTCCATAAGTGCGCACGCTCGTACTGCGATCATCCGGCGAAATCGTCACACTGGCATCTTCCTCGGCTTCGGCCTCGGGGCTGAGCAAGGCCGGATCATTTGTCACCACTTGCGGTGGCAAAGTAGAGGCCTGCGCAAACACCATGGATGAGAGACCCATGCCGAGCGCTACCAGACAGGCACGCACCAGCAGAGTAGCTTGCGCGCGTATAAAAATAAGAGACATGCCGGATTCCAGACGGAGTAATAAGCAGATTTTATTACAGGTTGAGCAAAAGCTCGCGCTCGCCGGGCAATGGTGCAAAGCCCCGTGTTTCGTAATGACTGAAGATTGCTTCAACCACCTGATCCGGATCATCAATGATCTGTATCAGATCCATATCCTCGGGGCTGATCATTTTCTCGCCAACCAGTCGGTCTTTCAGCCAATCGATAAGACCACCCCAGAATGCCGAACCCACCAGAATTACCGGGAACTGCCGGCTTTTACGCGTTTGAATCAGCGTTAACGCCTCCATGAGCTCATCCAGGGTGCCAAATCCACCCGGCATCACCACATAAGCCACTGCGAACCGGACAAACATGTATTTACGGGCAAAAAAATGTCTAAATCCCAGCGATACATCCTGATACGGATTGGTATGCTGCTCATGCGGCAACTGTATGTTGAGGCCTATAGATGGGCCGTTACCGCCAAAAGCGCCTTTATTGGCCGCTTCCATAACACCGGGGCCGCCCCCGGAAATAACGCCCAGACCAGCATCGGAAAGCTTGTGGGCAATCGTTTCCGTCAGGATGTAATAAGGGCTCTCTGGCAACACCCGGGCGCTCCCGAATATCGAAACAGCCGGGCGCACCTCTGCCAGACGATCCGTGGCCTCCACGAACTCTGACATAATTCCGAACAGTCGCCAGGCTTCACGCTCGGCTAGCGTTTCGGCATCATGGCCATCGGATGATTCCGATGTCTGGAATCTGAATCGTTTTGTATGATTTTCCACGCTGTCTGCCCTTCGGTTCACTATGCCTACTCTATTGCTTGTCGACGGTTCATCGTACCTGTACCGCGCATTTCATGCACTACCTGACCTGCGCAATCAATCGGGCGACCCGACTGGTGCACTGTACGGCATGATTTCGATGCTGCGGCGCCTAACGAGTGATATCGACGCAGAATACCGCGCCTGTATTTTTGACGCCAGCGGTCCCACCTTCCGCGACATGCTCTATAGCGAGTACAAGTCCCATCGCCCACCCATGCCTGAAGACCTGGCCCAACAGATTGAGCCCATTCATGCTGTCGTGCGCGCGCTCGGTTGGCCATTGCTCATGGAAAGCGGTGTCGAAGCCGACGACGTGATTGGCACGCTGGCGCAACAAGCGGCAGCGGCAGGCTTCTCCGTCATCGTATCCACAGGCGATAAAGATCTGGCACAACTGGTCACGCCCCAAGTGACGCTGGTCAACACCATGAGCAACGAGCGCCTGGATGTGGCCAGCGTCGAAGCCAAGTTTGGCGTCACGCCGGAACGCATTACGGATTACCTGGCGCTCGTGGGCGATACCGCTGACAATATTCCGGGCGTACCAAAAGTCGGGCCCAAAACCGCGGCCAAATGGATACAGACTTATGGGGATCTTGATGGCGTAATCGCTCATGCGGCTGACATTAAAGGCGTTGTCGGCGAAAACCTGCGTGGTCACCTCGAGTTTCTACCACTGGGCCGAACGCTCACCACCGTTAAAACCGATGTGGCGCTGCCTATGGCCATTACGGATCTGCGCGCCACACCCGAAGACCAAAGCACCCTTCGTGAAATATTCCAACACAATGGTTTCAAGACCTGGCTCAAAGCCATCGATGAACCCGGCACCACCAAGGCCACGTCAAAGCCAGCGGCCGAAACCACGCCGACCCTTTTGCCCGACGATGGTGCCCATCGGGCGCATTACGAAACCATTCTTGATGCAGCCACACTACATCGCTGGCTAGACAAAATTCAACAGGCACCCCGTGTTGCGCTAGATACGGAAACCACCAGCCTCGATGAACAGCAAGCACGCCTGGTCGGCATTTCTTTTGCCGTTGCACCGGGGGAGGCTGCCTATCTACCGCTCGCGCACGATGGTCCGGATACACCGAGCCAATTGCCGCTCCAAGAAACGCTGACACTGCTTAAGCCCTGGCTGGAAAGCAGCACGCCCCAGAAAATTCTGCAGCACGCCAAATACGATCAACACGTCTTTGCCAACCACGGCATTCAACTCGCAGGTATTGTCGATGACACCCTGCTGGCCGCTTACGTGCTTGAAGCGGGTCAGGTCAGCCCTGGCGCGTTAGAACTCGGTACGCTGGCCCGTCGCCACTTGGGGATGCCCACTATTCCGTATGAAGCCATTTGCGGCAAAGGCGCCACACAGATTGGTTTTAACCAGGTAGCCGTTGCCGATGCCGCAGCGTATGCGGCCGAAGATGCCGATATCACCCTACGCATTGCAGAACGTCTGCTACCTCGCCTTGCCAGTGAACCAGGCCTGGAAGCCACCTACCGCCAGCTGGAACTGCCCACTGCGCAAGTCCTGTT
>JBPCSW010000222.1:0-5658 GCA_051006675.1 Fluviibacter sp. | reverse complement strand
ACTGGCGACCCACGTCTTCCGCACCCATGTAGACCACGCACTTCATCCCGAAACGGGCAGCAACCGTTGCCGATGCAACGCCATGCTGACCGGCACCGGTTTCTGCAATAACGCGCTTCTTGCCCATACGGTTCGCCAGCAATGCCTGACCAATGGTGTTGTTGATCTTGTGGGCACCGGTGTGGTTAAGATCTTCTCGCTTCAGATAAATCTGGGCGCCACCGAGAATCTCACTCCAACGCTTGGCGTGATAAATCGGGCTAGGACGGCCAACGAAATGCTTCAGTTCATTCTGGAACTCAGCAATGAACGCCGGATCACGGCTGTAATGTGCGTAGGCATGCTTAAGCTCTTCGAGGGCCGCTACCAGCGTCTCTGAAACGAAAGAGCCACCGTAGGGACCAAAGTGACCGCGCGCATCTGGCAAATCGTAGGGTTTCATGAAGCAAATATCCTGACTACTGTATGGCACCCTGCATCACACACCGCGTACAGCAGTGACGAAGGCTCGAATTTTGTCGGCATCTTTAATGCCCTTGGCACTTTCCACCCCGGATGAGACGTCTACGGCTACTGGCTGAACCTGACGAATAGCCTCCGCCACGTTATCAGGGTTCAAACCGCCAGACAGAATCACCGGCAGCGAGCACGAAGACGGCACTAACGACCAGTCGAACGACTCTCCGCTCCCGCCATAAGCCGGGGTCCAGGTATCGAGCAACAGCGCGCGCGCCGAGGGAAATTGCGTAGCGAATTCTAACAGATCGACCCCCGGCCGAACGCGCGCCGCCCGCAGATACGGCAAACCAAAGCCTTCACACTGATCAACCGTCTCATCGCCATGGAATTGCAGCAAATTGAGGGAAACTTCTTCGATCACGCGGTGAACTTCTGCCCGCGAGGCATTCACAAACAAGCCGACGATGGTCACGAAAGGCGGAATATGACGGCACAGAGCCTTGGCCTGCTCGATACTCACATGGCGCGGGCTGTCGGCATAAAACACCAGACCAATTGCATCCACACCCGCCGCTACGGCAGCCTGGACGTCTTCAACGCGGGTCAGACCGCAGACTTTAATGCGAGGTTGGGCATGCAGAGTCATTTGATAACGATCATCAGAAATTAAACACCTGGAGCGGGTCGCCTGACTGCCCAGCAGATGGCAACCGCCAATCCGCATCATAATCGACTGCGGTCAGATACAGGCCATCCGGCATAAAAGTAGGTGGTGCTAACTTGCGGTCTTTCTGTGCCAACAGAGAAGTCATGAGGGTCACCGGCTCGGCACCCTTACCCACATAAACCAGGGCACCCACCAGATTACGAATCATGTGCTGTAAAAAAGCGTTGGCAGCAAAATCAAACACCAGCCAATCACCCTGACGGGTTACACGGGAATCTGTCAGCGTGCGGATCGGGCTATTGGCCTGGCACTCTGCTGCCCGAAAGGCGCTAAAATCATGGGTGCCTAGTATGGTTTGGGCAGCAAGCGCCATCAATTCAACATCTAGTGGCCGGTGAAACCACCCTGCCCGGCCTGCAAAGATTGCTGGCCGCTCCGCACGATTAAGCAGAATGTAACGATAGCGCCGCCCTGTCGCGCTAAAGCGCGCATGGAAGTCCTGAGCAACCGGCTGCGCCCAGCGTACGGCGCAGCTCGCCGGCAATAGTGCATTAACGCCTCTTACCCAGGCCGAATCGGGGCGAGCTACCGGTGCATCGAAATGAATCACCTGCCCGGTGGCATGCACGCCGGCATCCGTACGACCTGCACACACAACCTGCACCGGGGCATCGGCAATCTGCGACATGGCCGCTTCGAGAGCACCCTGTATGGTGGGTAGGGTTGAGCCGATGGGAAGACCATTAACGACCTGTGTCGTAGGCGCTTGATTTTGCCAGCCATGAAATGCAGCGCCATCATATTCAATGCCTAAGGCCAAGCGCTGCGGTGTCATATCCCACTCCCCCAGGCAAGGCTTAGGCATGCTGCACCGAGCAATAATCCGGCCAACGCAAAATCACGGCCCGATAAAGGTACGACATCCAATTCCAGCACTTCCGGCCCGGCCGCCTCTAGCGCACCAGCAAGATCGGCGCCCGCCAACGCCAACACATCATGCAGATTACGCGGCTTGGGCGCTGATTCGAGATAATGAAACACCAGCAGCAAACGCGCCACGGCACGTTCAGGCCATTGCCGCTTACCGGCCAACGGCTGCAGCAAAGCGAGTGAACCAGCCGCGAGGCTACGATCGTCGGTGGTGTCTAGCAACAAGGTCACCGCTGCCAGCATACCGATCAGTCGCAATAACTGTGTTACCGCGAACAGCACACCCTCCTCGGTGGGATACAAGCCCCACTCAGGTAATAGGGCGGCGCCGGGTGTCATCAATAGCGTGACCGCAAACAGCACGAGAATCAACAAACGGACTCTGCGTAACAACTTGAAAAACCGGACACGATGCAGCGCTATCGCCCAGAGGCTCAGCACCAGCGCCAACATCCAACCGACGCCAGACTGCAGGGCGATAGCAACCGCCAACACCGAGATCAGTTTGATCGCAGGCGACAGACGCATCTCATTGGCAACTGGGCCAGTTAACATACTTAGCGATCATCGCCCGATGTTTTGTCTTTCGCAGGGGAAGACAAATCTAGGTTAATCGCACCCCAGTTCACTTTAGACTGAGGCGTTGCGCGTGGCCGATCATCATGATCTGGCTTTGCCTGCTCGCCCTGACGTGCCTTTTCACCGGCACGCCCGAGACTAACGCCCAGCTGCAGGCCCAGCAATAAAAGTGTCAGGCTACCAACCACCCAGACCCAATCAGGAATATTCATCTAATCTACTCGCCTTAACGACAACGCCCCGCCCGGCCATCAAGCCAGACGGGGCGCCCGCTTAACTATTTAAGCTTCTACCAGAATACGCAGCATACGACGCAGTGGCTCCGCCGCACCCCACAGCAGCTGGTCACCACAGGTGAATGCCGCCAGGTAATCATCCCCCATGGCCATCTTGTGCAGACGGCCGACCGGCACAGTCAGCGTACCGGTCACGGCGGCTGGCGTCAGGTCCCGTTCGCTCAGCTCACGTTCATTGGGCACAACCTTCACCCAATCGTTGGCCTTGGCCAGAATGTCACTGATTTCATCCAGCGGCACATCTTTCTTGAGTTTGATGGTCAGCGCTTGTGAGTGACAACGCATGGCACCGATACGGACACACAGGCCATCGATCGGAATCGAACCCGGCGAACGGAAGGCGGGATTGCCGAGGATCTTGTTGCACTCGGCACCACCCTTCCACTCTTCCTTCGATTGACCATGCTCAACCGGTACGTCGATCCATGGGATCAGAGAGCCAGCTAGCGGTGTGTTGCGGAAGTTCTTTTTAGGGAACGCATCAGAACGAATCGTCTCGGCAACCTTGCGGTCGATTTCCAGGATAGCCGACTTCGGATCATCCAGCAGATCAGCCACCGACGCGTGGATGGTGCCCATCTGTGCAATCAACTCACGCATATTCTGTGCACCAGCGCCCGAAGCTGCCTGATACGTCATCGACGATACCCAATCGATCAGCTTGTGCTCGAACAGGCCACCCAGACCCATCAGCATCAACGACACGGTACAGTTACCACCGATCCAGTTTTTACCGCCTTTACCCAGCGAGGCATCGATCACATCGCGGTTAACCGGATCAAGCACGATGACGGCATCATCAGCCATACGCAGTGCCGAGGCGGCATCGATCCAGTGGCCATTCCAACCGGCAGCACGCAGTTTCGGATACACCTCTTTGGTGTAATCACCACCCTGACAGGTCAGGATGATGTCCATTTTTTTCAGCGCGTCGATATTGCTGGCATCCTGCAGCTTTTCACCCGATGAGACACCACCGAAGGCCGGGGCATCACCGCCCGCATTCGACGTGGAGAAATACACCGGCTCAATGTGTGCGAAGTCTTTTTCTTCCTGCATGCGTTGCATGAGGACCGAACCCACCATACCGCGCCAACCGACCAGACCAACGACAGGCTTTGCCATGACTCTTATCTCCGTGTGAACTGCTTATTTATTGATATAACTTCAATTACAGCGCGGCCAGTACAGCATCGCCCATCTCGCGAGTGCCCACCTTGCGGGTACCCTCTTCGTAGATGTCGGCCGTACGATAACCCTGAGCCAAAACCGTGCGTACGGCATTCTCGATACGCACCGCTTGAGCTTCTAAACCGAAAGTGTAGCGCAGGAGCATGGCGGCGGACAGAATCGTTGCCAACGGGTTGGCAACGCCTTTGCCGGCGATGTCCGGTGCCGAACCGTGCGACGGTTCGTATAGACCCTTGTTGTTTTCATCGAGCGAGGCCGATGGCAGCATACCGATCGAACCGGTGAGCATCGAAGCTTCGTCCGACAGGATGTCACCAAACATATTGCCGGTGACCATCACATCGAATTGCTTCGGCGCGCGCACCAGCTGCATGGCGGCGTTATCGACCAGCATGTGCGACAGCGTCACATCCGGGTATTCCTTGGCGATCTCTTCGAAGATATCGCGCCAGAACTGCGTACATTCCAGCACGTTCATCTTATCGACCGAACACAGTTTCTTGCCGCGCTTCTGGGCTGCCTGGAAAGCCACGTGGGCAATCCGACGGATTTCGCTCTCGGCATAGACCATGGTGTTGAAACCCACCTTCTGGCGACCCCACTCCGTATCACGTTCTTCAACGCCGCGCGGCTGTCCGAAGTAAATGTCACCGGTCAGTTCACGAACGATAAGAATATCGAGGCCGGATACAACTTCGGGCTTCAGAGACGAAGCGTTGGCCAGCTCCGGATACAGGATGGCCGGGCGCAGGTTGGCAAACAGGTTCAAATGTTTGCGAATACCGAGTAGACCACGTTCCGGACGTTGCTCGCGGGGCAGCGTATCCCACTGTGGGCCGCCCACGGCGCCGAGCAGCACAGCATCAGCTGCTTCTGCCTTAGCACGCGTTTCAGCCGGATACGGCTCGCCCGTGGCATCGACGGCACAGCCACCGAGCAGCCCCGTGGTGATTTCCAAACCCAGACCGTCTTTATTCAGGGCTTCGAGCACACGCACCGCTTCGGCAGTGATTTCAGGGCCAATGCCGTCACCCGGCAGTACAAGTATCTTGCGAGACATCAGGAATACTCCAGAGAATTATTTAGCGAAGAGCCATGGCTGTTCGTTGCGACGACGGTCTTCATATGCATGAATCGCATCGGCATGACGCAATGTCAGACCAATATCATCCCAGCCATTGATCAGGCATTCCTTGCGGAAAGCATCCACATCGAAAGGAATGGCATCACCAGACGGCGTACGCACGACCTGATTGGGCAGATCAACAACCTGACGATAGCCCGGCGTCGCCAGGGTTTCCGCAAAAAAACGATCGACTACCTGCGTTGGCAAGACGATCGGCAAAATGCCGTTCTTGAAACAGTTGTTAAAGAAGATGACAGCAAACGACTCGGCGATAATGGCGCGGAAACCATAATCCAGCAGCGCCCATGGCGCGTGCTCACGCGAGCTACCACAACCGAAATTCTGACGCGTCAGCAGAACCGATGCGCCCTTGAACTGCGGCTGGTTCAGCGAGAACTGCGGATTCAGCG
>JBPCSW010000221.1:0-5579 GCA_051006675.1 Fluviibacter sp. | reverse complement strand
GATTAAGCTCCTTTGCCCTTGCCCTGCATGGGCTGCTGAGTTTGTTGTTGCGTATTATCCCACTGTCCGACAGTGTTCGAATATTGGTTTGGCATTCCAATACGGGGTTGTCCAGAGGTAGATGAATTCGTCACTGCTCCACCTTTACCAACAGGACGACCTGATTGCTGATATTGGGCTAAAGGAGATTGCTGTGGTTCACCAGAGTTTGGTGGTTCACCTTGATCTGGATTAGGATTTTGAGCAGCACCTACTTGCTGTACAGCTTGTTGTACAGGGCCACCTTTGCCTGATTGTTGAGGCTGCACAGAACCTTGATTCTGTGGTTGTTGTACTTCTGCTGCAAATCCACCCATGATTTATTCCTTAATATTCAATTATGCAAAGTCCTGAACCACCAGATCCAACAGGATAGCCAGGATAGCCACCACCACCACCAGCACCACTATTTGCAACGGCATTTGTCGAATAACTTGAAGTAACTCCAATAGTTGGAGCGCTACCACCAGTAGAAACACCAGTGCCACCACCATTAGAGCCTGTAAAATTTAATATACCTCCAGAACTTGCACCTCCAGCTCCTACACTTGAATTAGTGCCTCCTGTGCCTCCGTAAGCAATCATTGATACACCAGTAGCAGTTACTGTAGATGCAGAACCATTGCCGCCGCCACTACTACCACCGCTACCAATAAATATTGATATAGATTGCCCTGGAGTAACTGCAAAAATATTGATACAAGCACCTCCACCACCGCCTCCAGGACCAAATGCTCCAATAGAAGTGCTTCCTGGCGCTCCTCCACCTCCAGCGCCAATAATAGTAACTTTTAATTTATATACATATGCAGGAACTACAAATGTGTTTGTTCCTACACTTTTTATGATAGATAAATTAAAACTACCAGCAATAATTTGACCAGTAGCTACGTTATTAATTTCATTGACAGTAATGGTATTTGTTGCAATATTTGATGCGGTAATAGTATTTGCAGCAATATTTCCAGATGTAATTGTTCCAGCAGCAATCTTAGAACCTGTAATTGTGCTGGCTGCAATATTTGATCCAACAATGCTGCTTGCAACAACTAAATCGCCAGTAATAACTTTCTGAAATACTGACCATCCAGAACTGTATCTATATTGAATTGAATAGATACCGCTGTTGTAATTAACGATACAAAGATCTCCATCAATTGGATCTCGTCCAATAGCAGCCACAACCTCTGAATTTGTGGGTGCAGCACTGTTATTGGCAACACGGATAACAACAAAATTTGCTGGACTACTTACTGCAGTAGTTGCGTAATCAAGATCAATTGCAGAACCGCCATCTTGAACCCACCCAGGGTTAGGTTGCGTTGTGCTTACTTGAAAAGAAATCTGTCTGCCACCTGTAATGATGTACCAAAGATATTTGGTTGAACCAAATCCACCAGTTACTTGTGTCCAGATGTAATCAGCAGGATTTGTTGATTCTGTTGAACTATCAGAGTTTCTAATTCCGTAGTAAGACCTTCCTGTTGGTGAATTGCTAAAGTTTACAGACCCATCAAAACTGTCAGCATATTTGACAAACATGTATTTGTACAAATATCCAGTTACTTCTCCAGATGGGCCAATAATCTGCCCTGTTGATGGGTCAGCAACAACACTTTGACTGAAGTTACTCAGCAAATAATTAACTGCTTCAGAGATTTCTCCCTGAGTTGGATTTCCATCAAGAAGGAACGGCATTAGAACGCATCCTCAGTTACGGTGGCTTGCCAATTCAAAGCAGTCAAATTCCAAGCGTCTGTAGCATCATTTGATTCAACTTTGACAGCAACGGTACGGAAAGTATTTTGTTGAGTTGTCACCCAAGGCGTATTTGTATCAATCGCAGTTGTCTCTGTATCACCATAAGTGGCTGCTTGTGCAGTTGAATTAGCACCGCCAACAGTAATATCAATGTTTCCACTACCAGAGATTTCCGGCAAAACACGGTGAACATAAACTTTAGACGAATAAGGAACAGGACCTTCTGCTGTTTGAAGAACCATGTTGGTACGCTCAAACAATGTAGGAATCGGCGCTGAATTGATAAAAGAATTGCCACGACCTGTTTGGATGATCTTTTGCGAATCAACGCCTCCACGGGCGTATGAGACAGTCCTAGAGGCATATTTGAATGCACCACCAGTGTAGACAGGAGCTTCAGTACCCATACATGCGTCTTCAATGTCTTTTGGAGCATTCCAAATCTTCAAGTCATAGCGGTACGACAACATCTTGTTGCACCAGCCAGTAGAGGTCAGGTCAGGATAGTAGATCTCAATCTGATTTTTCTGGGTGTTGTTGACCATGAAAATGCGGTCTGAGTAAGTTGTACTCAGGTTGCGAAAGAAATAATCACGTACTCGTTGGTTGCCCAATGGAGCAAAGTCAGATCCATTGAACACCCAAATGTCACGGCTATCTACGCCATAAACTTCTGAGTCTGTATTTGACCAGCAGTTGTTGTTAATCAAGCCACGACCTTGGTTAAACAAACGAACCCCAAAGACAGGGGCTGTGCTGTTTTGATAGGCAATAGGAGACATAACAACTGTGTCCCAATAAGAGCAAATATAGAAATTCGCACCAAGGAAAAACCCATCAATGATAGGACCACGAACAGGGATTTCTTGTTCGTTAGCTACGTTATTGAGGGTAGGCATCCAAGTGGCAGGAACACCTGTATTTGCAAATGCTTGTGACCAACGGATTGTCGTTGGGTAATTGACTGTAGAACCTGCAGAATAATCTTTTGTCAGGTTGCCAGCAATCAAAATGTTGCCTACGTTTGGAGAACAGAAGTTCCGCACAAAACCTGCACGGGTAGCTGTTACTCCAACATCGTAGTTCCACACGTAGTAATCAGGCGCTGCGTCATAAATGTAGATTTCTGTAGCAGTAGCCAAGAAATACATTGGTGGACGCAATGTATCATTGATGAAAAACACATTACCAACCCACGATGTGGTGATATTTATGTCATCAGAATAGCCTGATAAAGCGACATTTGGGTTTGCTCCTACGCCTGGGGTGATATTAGAAATACCTGAAGTAGTAAGCTTGTACCACTTGCCCTCTCGTGTAGCAACAATGTAGGTCCATTCCGTGCCACGGAATCCACCTTCAATAAAAATAGGATGACCTGGGATAGTGGACAGAATTTCCTCTTCCCCAGAGATCTTTTTTATACCCCGAACATCTGCTTCGACGTTTAAACCGCTGTTGTATTCATTTGGACCAAGAGCATTACTAGGCACATCAGGCGTGAAGCTCATGTTCAAAAATGGTGTGCGTAGTGGTGTATAGCTCATGATTGGTCCTCGGTTTAACCGATTTTATGCGTCCTGTGCGCCTTCAAACTCAGGCTTTTGCTTGATGATGGCGTAAAGGGCAGCACGATCAGCACCAGCAACATACTCATCACCAGCAATCTGAACCTTACCTGCTGAAAGAGGTTGCTTACCTGCATCACGAGCTTCTGAGATTGCGTAGCCATAGAAAGTTACTTCTGTTCCTTGACCTTTAAAGTCTTCTTGGACAGCGCCAATGTTCCAGTATGTTGCTGGGATGCCAAAGTCTGTATCGACTGATTTGATAAGTGCCATGTGTTTTCCTTTTAGCAGTCTGTTGCGCCAGCGTACTGGCTGAAGGTTTTAAGAACGCCGTAAACGGCAGGGATGAAATCGCCTTGCAAGTCTTCCATGTTGATGTAGTGGGCTTGCTGTTGGATTGAAGGCCAGCCTTGCTGACGGGCTTCTTCAGTCGCATGAATCTCCACTTGAACTTGCACTTGGTCTTTTGAACCAAAGAAGTTGGTGATACGGGCGTAGGCTTGGACTTCCTGTTGACCGTTTGTGTTGTTAATTGCTGTGATTTTCAATGCCATGAGGCTCTCCTTAATAAGTCATTTCCGTTGTTTCAACTTCGCAAACCCAACGGATAGTTGTTGCAGCTTGACCAGTTACTGTTACTTTCAAGCCACCGTTGGTAGTGTCTGCTGTAATAGATACAGCCCATGTAGCAGCACCAGCGTCTTGAGCAATCAAGTTTGCAGTGATACCAGCACCAACAAGTGTAGTTGAAGCAGCGTTAGCACCACGCTTGATTGCACCTTTGAAGTCCCAAGACGATGTGTTACCTGCCCCTGTTACACCTGCAATGATTGTTCCACGAACAAAGTAAGCAGAGTTGTTTGGTAGGATTACTTGGTTGGTTGTACCTGCTGCGCTTGAATTACTAGTGAGAACTGTTGCAGTAGCATCTGTGGTTTGTCTTCCAAGAATTAACAATCCTGATTGTTGGACACCAGATGCACCAGCTATAGGACCGTTAGAAGCTGGAAAAGCATTAAAGCCATCAATACTTCTAGTTGTTCCGTTGTTTGAACCAACAATTACAGAATTAACACCGTTTGCCGTATTGTTATAACCACCACCAATAAACGATGGTTGACCGCTTGTTGTGTTTTGTATTCCTCCTACAACTATGGCGTTTTGACCACTAGCTGTGTTTCCGTAAGCTGAACCACTTAAATAACCACCGCCACCAATAAATGAACCGTTCCCAGAGGCTACATTTTTCCAACCGCCAGTTACTACAGAGTAATCCCCAGAAGCCACGTTCCTGTTACCAGCAGTACCAGCATCACCACCACCACCAATGAAAGAATAGCTACCAGTGGCTTGGTTGTTACCGCCGCCTACTACGACACCGTGAGGGGTGTAGAAAGACAGGGTTGATGTGGATGAGCCTGAAGCATTCTTGCTTAATGTCAGCGATGTGCCAGAAATAGCAGCAACGTAGGTATCACCAGCGATTGAAGTTCCTGTGATGTATTGACCAACTTTGATGCTGGCGTTGGAACCAGAAAGAGTAACAGCTGTAGTGCCATTCATCGTTCCTGACTGAGTTGTTACAGCAGTACTGGAAGTTGTGCTATTCGTAAAACCAGAACCAATAAACCCGTAATAACCAGATGCAGTATTACTATTTCCGCTAACAGATACCGAAGCGTAACCATTTGCTATATTTCCAAAACCACCAACAACAGAGGAATAAGTACCGTTTGAAAGGTTATAAACACCAGCACCTACAAATGTATTGAAGTAAGCAGATGTATTGCTCTGTCCGCCAGTAATAACAGAAAAAGCACCACTAGCTACGTTAATAGGATTAGCTCTATTTGTGCTTAAATCAACAGCATTAGCACCACGAGCATTGATGGTCACCCCACCATCAGAGGCTTGTGCAACCAATGCGCCTGTTCCTTTTGGAGTTACTGCTAGATCAATGTTGGTGTCTGTGCCTACTGCTGAAATTGACGGGGCTGAACCTGAACCAACTCCTTTAGCTGATATTAAATTAGTTGGGTTAGCGTTTGTGCTAGTAATGCCAAATGCTATACCACCAGCGCCGTTTTTAAATATGAATTCTCCAGTCCCCTTTGTTTGCAATCCCAAATCAATGTTCGAATCCGATCCTTGCATTGAAATCGTAGGACGAGCGCCAGTAGCCGCCCCAGTAACTTGCACATAGTTCACTGC
>JBPCSW010000220.1:0-4429 GCA_051006675.1 Fluviibacter sp. | reverse complement strand
AACGAGTACTTGGCCCACCAGAACAGGACGTTACCATTGCCCTCGCCGCCGGGGATGTAAGCAACCTGAACATCTACCGGGCCATAACCCACTGTGGCCATTGGCAAAATGCCTGGCGTTGGTGCATACCCATTGATGTCTGAGCGCATGAATAGGAAAACGGTAGCGCCTATACCAATGCGCGATTGTTCATTGATCGGGTTCCAAGTAGGCACCCAACCATAACCTGCCATATACATCGGTTGCGCGTGTGAATCCTGGAAGCCCATGACATAGACGCCTTCCCAGTTGCCGCTTGCGTTATACCAGCCTTTGCCCAAGCCGCCACCGGCTGGGTATTCGGTATAGCTTGCACGCTTTTCTGGGCTGTAAGCAAATGGTAGATGATAGCTCCAGAAGGGTACGTACAGTTCTACATCACCTTTGGTCCAGAGGTCTGAAAGGTGTTGGCCTGCGGTGTCCCAGGCAGAGGCGTACCAGGATTTGCTTTCAGTGCTTTCATTCGAGTTGGGCGCGCCTACAACGACCACACTTTGTGGTGTGCTGCTTGGAGCTGTCGTGCTTGATGGGCTATCTGCAGAGGTTGCGGCAGTGGCGTCAGGCGCTTCGTCAGCAAAGGCGGTTGCACAGCTTAGGGACAGTGCTGTCAAAAGGGCGGTAATGAGGCGTGAACGATTCATGGCGGTGGCTACTGAATGGTTAATGTGAATTAGTGACGGAAGTGGCGCGCACCGGTAACAACCATGGCCAGACCATGTTCGTCAGCAGCTGCGATGACCTCTTCGTCACGCATAGAACCGCCCGGTTGAATAACGGCTTTGGCACCAGCTTCTGCCAGCACATCCACGCCATCACGGAACGGGAAGAACGCATCAGAGGCCACAACGGAGCCCGCCAAGGAGAGTTTGGCATTGGCTGCTTTGATGGCTGCGATACGGGTTGAATCAACTCGGGACATCTGGCCGGCACCAACGCCGAGCGTCATGCCGTTACCGCAGAAGACTATAGCATTCGATTTAACGAATTTTGCAACACGGTAGGCAAAAAGCAGATCAGCGATTTGCGAGGGGGTGGGTTGAATTTTGGTAACGACTTTGAGATCCGATACATGCACATTAAAAGCATCCGGAGTCTGTATGAGCAGGCCGCCACCAACGCGCTTCATTTCAAGCGCGTGGTATACAGGGCTGTCACCCTCTGGGAGTGGTACCGTCAGAACACGCAGGTTGGCTTTTGCATTCAGCAGTGCCATAGCGGCAGCCGTAAATGCTGGTGCAATCAGCACTTCAACAAAGTGCTTGCGGTCGTTCATGGCTTCAATCACATCGACATCAACGGTGCCGTTGAAAGCAATGATGCCGCCGAAAGCAGAGGTCGGGTCGGTCTGGAAGGCCTTTTCATACGCCTTAAGTAGCTGCGTATCGATAGCGACACCGCATGGATTGGCGTGTTTAACGATTACACAGGCGGGTTCTCGGAAAGTCTTCACGCATTCCCAGGCCGCATCGGCATCGGCGATGTTGTTGTACGACAACTCTTTGCCACCATGCTGCGTGTAGTTGGCAATTGCGCCAGCGGTTAGGCTGCTGTCTCGGTAGAAAGCTGCTTTTTGTAGTGGATTTTCGCCGTAGCGCAATGTTTCGGCACGATCGAAAGCCAGTTGCAGATGGCTTGGAAAGATCGACGGCGTAGGCGCTGCTTCTGCCGGATTGGTTTCGGCATCAGCATCCAGACCCGTAAGCCAGTTGGCGATGGCCGAGTCGTAGCGTGCAGTATGTGTAAAAGCCTTTTTGGCTAAACCGAAACGGGTGCTTAGCGATAGCGCGCCGTCATTGGCCTTCATTTCTTCGATCAGGCTGTTGTAATCGACCGGATCAGTCACAATTGCAACGCCGTTGTAGTTCTTGGCTGATGAACGCACCATGGCCGGGCCGCCGATATCGATGTTTTCGATGGCATCTTCCAGTGTTACACCTGCCTTGGCAACAGTCTCGCGGAACGGATACAGATTGACGCAAACCAGATCGATCATCGGAATGCCATGTTGCTCAATCGTTTCCATGTGTGCAGCCAGATCGCGGCGCGCCAGAATCCCACCGTGCACTTTCGGGTGCAGCGTTTTTACACGACCATCCAGCATTTCAGGAAAGCCAGTGTAATCACCGATTTCGGTAACGGCTAGGCCTGCATCACGGAGTAGCTTTGCCGTACCCCCGGTGGATAGCAACGCAACGCCTTGGGCGTTGAGTGCTTTGGCGAACTCGAGAACGCCTGCTTTATCGGAAACGGAGAGTAGGGCCTGACGAATTTTCATGATGAGGATACGGTAGGTTCAAAGAAGAAATTGTTTCAGAGCAGTCCGTGATCAGACAGCTTTTTGCGGAGCGTGTTGCGGTTAATGCCCAGAATATGAGCAGCAACGGTTTGATTATTGCCAGCCTGGCGCATCACGATCTCAAGCATTGGGCGCTCTACACATGTGAGCACCATGTCATAGACGGCGCTAGGCGATTCGCCATTGAGTTCGGTGAAATACTTTTCCAGCGCGGTGGTCACCGCTTGGGCTAATTCCGAAGGGTTCTGGGTGCTCATGCGGCCAGCTCCTCTTCGTTCCCATCGCTGCTGACGTCGTAGACCAGATGTTCGTGACGCTGTCCCAGGCCGCTAAAAAAGTCATGCACCATAGTGCGCTGTTCAGTGACTGAATCCAGACGATTCATCTGGTGCCGGAATGCTGCAGAACCATTCAGACCTTTGGTGTACCAGGAGATATGTTTACGCGCCACGCGCACACCGGTTTCGGTGCCATAGAAGCCGTAAAGATCCTCTAGATGCTCCAACAGAATCGACTGAATTTCCGAGACCGCAGGTGGCGCCAGTTTTTCGCCGGTGGCCAGATAGTGTTCTATTTCTCGGAAAATCCATGGGCGACCCTGTGCGGCGCGGCCGATCATAACGCCATCGGCGCCGGTTTTTTCGAGTACGGCCTTGGCCTTTTCAGGGGTGGTGATATCCCCGTTAGCAATGACCGGAATCCGTGCGGCGGCCTTGACGGCGGCAATGGTATCGAATTCGGCTTCGCCGCGGTATTGCTGGCAGCGGGTACGACCATGCACGGCCAGTGCCCGGATACCGCTTTCTTCTGCGATCTTCAGGATCGCAGGCGCATTTTTATTGTCGACATTCCAACCGGTACGAATCTTTAGAGTGACCGGAGTGTCTGGTACGGCGCTCACAACGGTTGCAAGGATTTTGGCAACCAGGCTCTCATGTTGCAGCAGAGCAGAGCCGGCCATGACATTACAGACCTTTTTGGCTGGACAACCCATGTTGATGTCGATGATCTGGGCGCCGCGATCCGCGTTGTATTTGGCGGCTTCCGCCATCATGGCCGGGTCGGCGCCGGCAATTTGTACCGAAATCGGGGCGACTTCGCCATCATGATTGGCGCGACGCTGGGTTTTGGCGCTGCCATAGAGCAAGGAATTGGAGGTCACCATTTCCGATACAGCCAACCCCGCGCCCAGCTTTTTACACAGCTGACGGAAAGGCCGATCGGTTACTCCTGCCATGGGAGCAACGAACAGATTGTTTCGAAGGTGATAACCGACAAAATCCATGACGGGAAGGCGCGAAGGAAAGCCTTGTATTATAACCCGAAATTGGTGAATTTGCCTAAATTTTAATCAATTTTGTTGCGACGCGATGCGTGTTAACGGGCTCGGGACTCAAGGCCAGGCTCGTGCGCCCCAGATCATGCGGCGAGCCACGAAGTGGCGAAGCGGACTTACTAGATCTAAGGCGCTCAAGCCAATGCCGCGTACCGCATTCAACAGTGGAAATGGCGTCGAAAACGCACGCACAATGCCATCGGTGAATAACGCTGCACCGTAGCGATCCAGTTGTCGGCCACGGGCGTAGGGGGTGAGTGTATGGGCGGACCCGGGATCTAAGGCGTTGCGCAAATGCTGTGCGAGTAGGGCGGCATCGCGCAACCCGAGGTTAAAGCCCTGGCCGGATACCGGGTGTAGGGTTTGAGCCGCATTGCCGATCCAGAGTTCACGATTGTCAAGAGCGGGTTGGCGTAAGCGCAGCTTCAACGGGAAACTGGCGCGTGGGCCGACATCCGTAAAGCGTGCATGCGGGCCAATCGCAGACTGTATGCGTTGCAGAATGGCTGTGTCATCCAGTTGTAGTAAAGCTTCGGCTTCAGTTTCTGGCACCGTATAAACCACGGAAACACGTTTGCCATTCAGGCCATCTACAGGCAATAGGGCTAACGGGCCTTGGGGTGTGAAGCGTTCCCAAGCTCGTTGCTGATGACTTTCGGTCAGGCCTGCCTCAAAAATGAGTGCGCGTTGATCGTAACCCCGGGCAATGACGCCCGTAATATCATCCGGCGGTGTGCCTTCGGCATGAACGATAAGCC
>JBPCSW010000219.1:0-2683 GCA_051006675.1 Fluviibacter sp. | reverse complement strand
CCTGGAAGGCATCCTTACCAATGTAGAAGGTATGCACCTGACCGATGATCACGACCAACGGAATCGAGTCGTAGTAGGCCGTCGCAATGCCGGTAACGGCATTGGTCAGCCCGGGACCCGAGGTCACCAGCGCAACGCCAACGCGTTGCGACGAACGGGAATACGCATCGGCAGCATGAACAGCAGCCTGCTCGTGTCGTACCAGTACGTGATGAATTTTGTCTTGTTTGAAGAGCTCGTCGTAAATATGAAGAACCGAGCCACCTGGGTAGCCGAAAATCGTATCGACGTTTTCAGCTTGCAGACATTTAACAAGAATCTCTGCGCCACTTATTGCTACTGACATACATACCTCCTCGCGAAGCGTCACTTCGCCTTGCCCCTATCCGGCACGCGCACCTTGTGAGTGGCTCCGACAACAGGGTTGTGGTTACGGGGAAAACCACCAATGATAGCTAGTGCAGCGCTTTTGGGCAAGACTTGCTAGAATCGCTCCGTTTCTAGACTTTTCTTTTCTGCCGGAGCGGATTGCTTGGCCACCCCACGCGAACTGGATGCGTTTCTTGCCGATGTCGAGCGCCGAGCCTATAAAACGGCCTGGTTTGCCGTGCATAACGAAGAAAACGCCCTGGATATCGTGCAGGACGCCATGCTCAAACTGGCGGAAAATTATGGCGACCGCCCGTCGGATGAGCTGCCGGCGCTGTTTCAGCGGATTTTGCAGAACACCATTCGTGATTTTTACCGGCGCAGCAAGGTGCGCAACCTGTGGACGACCCTATTTTCTGCCCTGGGTGGTGGCGAAGATGAAGACGACCAGGAAAAGATTGACCGGCTCAGGGCGGCCGATGCCGAACAGGCCGAACGCCCAGAACAGGCACTGGAACAACGCCGAATCCTCAACGATATTGAAGAATCACTGGCAAAACTACCTGCACGTCAACGAGAAGCCTTCCTTCTGCGTTATTGGGAAGGATTAGATACCGCAGAGACTGCCGAAGCCATGGGTTGCTCCCAAGGCAGCGTCAAAACCCACTGTTCACGGGCGACACAAACCCTGGCAGCGGCTCTGAAAGAAAAAGGACATCAGCTATGACCCAAACACCGCACCACCACGAACGCTCGCAAGAAGACCTGCTGGCCAAAACGATGGCTCGCGCACTGGATCAGGGCACTGACATCCTGCCTAGCCGGGTCACCGCACGTCTTGCACAAATGCGTGAACAGGCACTGAGCCATCAGAAACAATGGCAAAGCGCCCTGCAACTGGCTGGTCAAAGTACCCATCGTGCAATGGGCAGCCTGTTTGGCGACAGCTTTGGCTCTGCAACCGATTGGCGCCGTTGGGCCGCCTCGGCCGGCATTCTGTTGCTCACAGGTGCTTTCATGTTCTGGCAGGCTCAGACACAGATCGAAGACCTGGCTAATGAAGATAGCGCGCTACTCAGTGAAGCGCTGCCACCTCATGCATTGATTGACAAGGGATTCCAGACATGGCTTTCCAGCGGAACGCCAGCCGAAAAGGACTGATTCTTGTTGTTGTCGTAGCCGCCATCATTGCGGTGCTGGTGGGGTATCCGCGCGTCCGCCCCAACCAGGACACTCCAAGCGGTGTACGCGTGGCAGTACCACCACAACCCGACTGGAAAGACCTCTCCGCAGCACAAAAGACCATCCTTGCGCCGTTACAAGAGGATTGGAACAACATGGAGCGCTTCCGCCGTAAAAAATGGCTGGAAATCGCTACCAAATACCCGAATCTGAGCGAAACCGAGCAAGCGCGCGTTCAAGATCGAATGCAGGCATGGGCTAGCCTCTCCCCTGCCCAGCGCCAGGCTGCACGCGACCGCTTCCGTGAACTCGCCAAACAGACTAATCCCGAAGAACGTGCCGAACTCGCTCAAAAATGGGCCGATTACCAGAATCTCCCGGATAACGTCCGTGCCCGTCTTGAAGAAGAAGCCAGGGAACTGGAAAAAGCCAACAAGCGGGCTGCGCGCACCCCGGCAACGGATGGCAAACCTGTCGCTGTAACCACCAAAGATGGTGCTTTACCCGCTGGCACGGCTGCCAGCTCGCTAGCCACGGCTCCTGGCGCTATTAAAGTGGTGCCGCCCAAAGCCGCCGCACCGGCTAGCCCGTTAACGTTTGCGCCAACTAAACCTGTTGAAGAAACCAGCACCCCAGCTGCCAGCACGGAGCCCTCCGGTAATGAAAACCGCTAATCTGGCGCCACTGGGCCGTAGGCTAGGTAGTCTAGTCTATGAAATTCTGGTGATTCTGGCCCTGGGAATTTTTCTGTTTGTATTGCCCCTAGCCGTATTTTCCGGGCTAACACATCACGCACCGGGTCCCGCGCTGCTATGGCTTTATCTATTCTGCCTGTTTGGCATCTACTTTATCTGGTGCTGGCTTCGTGCCGGCCAAACGCTGGCCATGAAAACCTGGCGTTTACGTCTGATAGATGCCCAATCAGGCCGCGCATTACGTCCGCTACAGGCCTTTGTGCGTTACGGCATGGGCTGGATCTGCTGGCCCACTGGCCTAGCCCTGCTCTGGAGCTTTATCGACCCAGACAAGCAGTTTCTACATGACCGCATTGCAGGCAGCCGGATCATCCTGCTACCGAAGTAATTAGCGCTTCTCGGCCCGCTTGAGCAAGGTCACTGCAGCGCCCATAAAT
>JBPCSW010000218.1:0-2689 GCA_051006675.1 Fluviibacter sp. | reverse complement strand
GACGTCAAGCGATGAGAGTTTGGCAATGATGCGTACAGTCGTCTCTTTCGAGTTTGAATGATGAAGCAGATCTTCAAGATAGCGTAATTCCCAGAAATGCTTCCAGAGCAGCTTTTGAGATGCAAAGGTGCGTATGTTCAGCAAGAAGTTGAAAATCGGCAACCCGAAAACAAAGACACCAAGTAGTACTACCCAGATATTCTCAACAATCGCACCCAGCCATAGGGGAAGATACTCAAGGAACGCCGGCGCACCGTTGGTGTAGAAGCGTTGCGCAACAGGACTTAGCGGAAACGATTTGTCGATGTACTGTGGATAGGTGGCTTCGTCAGAAAAGAAGTGATTGTTTTTAAGGTTGGTTTCTTTGGCCGCCAGTAGTAAAGCCCACTGTATGGTGGGGTGTACATCGTTTTGTATGAGCAAATTGACGCTGGACGCCAGAAGGGTGATGTCTCTGCTGGGGCGGATTTTTTCAATATCCATCGAGGCTTTGGGAATCACGACTTTTTTAAGAAATGGCAGTTTTTTTGTGTAAGCATCTGCCAAAGGAAAATTCATCAGTTTGATGTTCGGGTCGTTTAATAACGATTGAACGACTTCGGAGCTGTGGCCATTGACGATGAACATTGCATCGATGTCACCGCTACGCAGTTTCTGTGCGGCATCAACATGAGACAATTTTAAAAAGTTGGTCTGTCCTATGGCATGGGGGTTATTCAATGCCATCAGTAGGTTAAAAATTTTGTTGGTGACGGTGCCCTCACCGCCCACGGCAATCGATTTTTTCAAGTAGTACTCAAACGGATCTTCAGCCGTAATGGTGTCACCACGGTAAAAAAGCCACAGTGGTGATATCTCGACACTCCCTAAAGAAAGCAGATTAGGATAGGTCTGCCGAGTCGCGGTACCGGCCGTGACGAAGCTGGCATTTATTTTGGATGATAAGTCGTTGAGGAGAACAAGACCGGCATCTAGACCCTCGGTTTTTTCAAGATTGAGCGGCAAACCATTTTTTTCGAAGTAACTGACGTAGTCTTTACCGAGTTGTGTGGTCACGGTGCCTTCTTGACCCACTGCCAGAAACGTTTGTTGGCTTGGAAAAGGTTTGATGTACAATAAGGCCGCAATAGAAATTGCAATTATGGGTATTGCGATGGGCAGGTAGTACAGACCGAGGTATACCCAGGCCAAGGCCTCACGCTTTAAGTCAAATTTTGTGTAATCCCTGGCGAGGGCAGCGATGTTTCGGACTTTTGTAAACATAAAATCTGTCTGTTCGTGATGTGGCCAGCGAATTAAATTATGAGCCTAGTCTATAATACAACGTACACTTAAAGATAATGACAGATGCTTGATTTAATATTTCTGGTTTTTGTAATTTTCATCATTGTCGTTGTTGCAACGGCGTGGCGTTTTACAAGTCGACGTGCCTATTCGTATCTATTGGTTGCCTCGGCAATGCTGTCTGGTGCAATGATTGTTTTTTTTAGTAAGTATGAGATTGCTGCCACCGGCAATTCACCGCTTCATGCCGCCTTGTTAAGCTTCGGTCAATATGGCGCACTCACCTTGTCAGCCAAGATATGGTTCGGGCTCAATTATGCAGCGTTTAATCGGGTTGGCAAGTTTCTGGCAAACCTTATTGTGCACGGCACGTTGTTGTTGGTGATTGCGGCGAATTATTGGTTTAAGACGCAGTCAGCTGAGTTGTTAATACTCCTGTATCCGCTGGCTAGTATTTCACTTGTACTGATTGCTGAAGAGGTTGAAGAAGCGCTGCACAAGAAAGAGCATGGTCGCAGATGATTGAACGATATTCAGATCACGCCTCTAATGAACGTACGCTGCTTGCTTGGGTTCGAACAGGCATTGCCTTTATTGCGTTCGGTTTTGTCCTTGAGAAGTTTCATGTTGTTCTGAAACATTTTCTACTCATCACCCCTGGGGCGGTGGCTGATCTCAGCGTTCATGACACGCGTCAGGCAAGCGAGGCATTGGTCGTGTTCGGTCTTGTTACGATTGCGGGTGCCTTAGTACGGTTTATTCAGACAGCCAGACAAATCAGTAGCCCTGACTCCGCGCTTTATAAACCTTGGCCTGCGGTTGCTGTGGGTGCTGCATTCTTTGGCTTGGGCTGTCTGATTTTGATAAGCATGCTGAATTGGTAGCTAGGAGCATTGGAAGTGCAAAAGAAATATCACGCAGTCGTCGATGCGGGTAGCAGTGGCACACGCTTGTTTTTGTATGAAGTAAGCGCTGGAAGCTATCCCCATGTTGAGCTGATCGCCGAAGTTGAAAACCCGATCATGCCCAATGGCGAAAGAGAAGATGGCATCAATAATTTTATCAACCCATCTCGCCCTGAGTTAGCGGACCAGGTTGTTGCCCTGACGGTCATACCCTTGCTCAAGAAAACCACGGATGTTCTTGCTGGGCTGGGCGCTAAACCAGTTGGTATCGTTGTTGATTTGTTTGCAACCGCTGGTATGCGCTACACCGAACACATGTATGGCTCGGACGTTGTGAATGATTTTTATCGTGAAATCGCTCGTGGTATTGAGTTGGCCGGGTTTCAGGTGGGACAGGTAAGGACTTGTGATGGTGAGCAGGAAGAAGGTATCTGGACATGGATCAATTTGAATGATCATGAACGGGATATCTTTCGTACAGAAAATCAACCGGTAGGGTT
>JBPCSW010000217.1:0-4800 GCA_051006675.1 Fluviibacter sp. | reverse complement strand
GCAAGATCGACGACAGTGCCTAAAGCATAGTTCGTCATTTTTGAGCGTACATGGCTCATGCTGTTATGTGCGATTTCGTGTGAGATTACGAGTGCCAGCTCTGTGTCATTCGTGGCAAAGCGCATCATGCCGCGTTGTATAACGACCTGCTTGCCATCGGCGTAGGCATTTACTTCGTCGCCATCGCCTAACACAACCGGGTAGGCGCAGGATTTGTCGGGTGTGATCAAAAGGCTTTGACCACGACCATTGCGTATGACATCAAGACGAACGGGTTTGCCACTTTGAGTTTGCAGCTGTAACTGTTCTAGTGATTGTCGAACGGCATTTTGTCCGGCAGGTAATGACCAATCGCCAATATAGCGAATCGTGTCCCCCGAACGGATGCCGGCCTTGTCTGCAGCAGAGCTGGGTATTACATAGACGGCCTTAACTTCATCAGTGAGTTGGTAATTGGTCTGAGCCGACTCTTTAAAATCTTCGCCGAGCAAGGTGGAACTATTGGCTAGTGCCAAACCTGTGGTGTAGCGGAGATCTTCACCGCAGAGATCCGAGCCCTTGGTCAGTAGCGGATAACTCACACGCATTAAACGTCGCTGGTCATCCATGTAGGCCTGGAGTGCAACCTGTCGTTGTTTGCGCGCTTCCACCTGTGTGGCCTGATTATCAACGCGCACCCGTTGTGTGGTCGGTGCGCATGCACTTGCCAACAGACAAATAAGAACGCCCGTGCATAAACCACGGGCGCTAAAGAAGCGGATTCGCTTCAGTTTCAGACTACTGCTCCAGCAAACTGCGCAGCATCCACGCAGTTTTTTCATGAATCTGGATGCGCTGGGTGAGTAAATCAGCAGTCGCTTCGTCATTGGCTGCATCCACTTCAGGGAAGAGGGCGCGTGCTGTACGTACGGTCGCTTCATGACCAGCCACCAGCTGTTTGATCATATCCACCGCTTTCGGCACTCCTTTGGTGCTTTTGATTACGGTGAGCTTGGCAAAGTCTTCGTATGTGCCCGGCGCAGGAAAACCCAGAGCGCGCACACGCTCGGCAATAGCATCTGAAGCCAGCCATAGCTCGTTATATTGCGTTTCAAACATCAGGTGCAAGGTCTGGAACATCGGGCCAGTGACGTTCCAGTGGAAAAAATGGGTCTTCAGGTAAAGCGTGAAATTATCTGCAGCCAGGCGGGATAAGCCTGCTGCTATGGCTTTACGATCTTTTTCTGGGATACCAATATCAATTTTCATGATGCATCTCCTTTGGAGGCAGGTAGATGAAGTAGCACATCCTGCGCCCTTGTATTATGCACAAAATGAAAAGCTATGAAACTAGGTGCCGCAAAAGATAAAATATCGTCCATGAACTTTAGTGAACTCAATCCAAACTTGCCGGGCATGCTAGGTGCCTACGCCACTGCGCTCGAAACCAAGGGGTTTGAAGCCGACCCTGCTCAGATGCAAGCCGTTGAGCGTTTAGATACCCTTTATCAATTGCTTGTTAGCTTTAAAACAGCACGGGGTAATAAGATTCGTCGTTTGATATCAGCGCCAGCCGTACCGCGTGGCGTTTATTTCTGGGGTGGGGTTGGTCGTGGCAAGAGCTTCATCATGGATTGCTTCTTTGCAGCAGTTCCTTACAAGCGCAAAAAGCGTATTCATTTTCACGCATTTATGCATCAGATTCATGCAGAGCTGCGTCAACATGCCGGCAAGGCAGATCCGCTTGCGCTGGTCGCAGCGCGTATAGCCAAAGAAACCCGTTTGCTGTGTTTCGATGAGTTTCATGTCTCCGATATTGCCGATGCGATGATTCTTGGCCGCCTGCTAGAGATTCTGTTTGAAAAGGGTGTGGTCTTTGTGATGACCAGCAATTACCCCCCAGACAATCTGTATCCGAATGGCCTGCAACGTCAGAATTTTCTGCCGACAATTGCGTTGATCAAAAGCAAAATGGATGTCATGCCGTTGGATGGCGGTCAGGATTACCGTTTGCGAAAACTCGAAGTCATGCCGGTATATCACGTGCCACACGATGCCGAGACCGAACGTGCTCTAGCAGAATACTTTGAAGTCGCTGCGACAATGCCTGGCAGCATCGGTGAGAGTATCGACATCAATAATCGACAGATCAAAACCGTGCGATTAGCCCCCGGTGTAGTCTGGTTCGACTTTCATTCGATTTGTGGGGATGGTCGGGCACAGACGGATTATCTGGAACTGGTCCGTGAGTATCACACCATTCTAGTGTCGAACATCCCCGTACTCGAAGTGCGCCATGGTGCAGAGGCGAGACGTTTCACCTGGTTGGTTGATGTTTGCTATGACCATCGGGTAAAACTGATTCTGTCAGCAGCGACCTATCCGGACGATTTGTACGTGGAAGGACCGAATGCTCATGAGTTCTTCCGCACAGCCAGTCGTCTCACCGAGATGCAGTCGCGCGAATACCTCGCGCTACCGCATCTGGTGGAGATTGTTAGAACTTAGGCTTTGTTCAATGCCTGATCAAGATCGGCAATCAGGTCATCGATATGCTCGATACCGACTGATAGACGAATCATGTCTTCGGATACGCCGGCCTTACTCAGTTCTGTAGGCGAAAGCTGGCGATGCGTGGTGGACGCCGGGTGGCATGCAAGTGTTTTGCAGTCTCCGATATTGACCAGACGTGTCACCAATTGCAACGCATCCTGGAACTTGCCACCGCCAGTTAAGCCACCCTTGACCCCAAAGTTGAGGATGCCTGAGGCCCGGCCACCCATATACTTTTGGACCAGTGAGTTATCCTTGTGATCAGGTAGCCCAGCGTAATTCACCCAGCTTACCTTCGGATGATCCTTGAGGAAGTTGGCAATCTTTAAAGCATTGTTACAGATGCGATCCATGCGTAGCGCCAAGGTTTCTATACCTTGCAAAATCAGGAAAGCATTGAACGGCGAGATCGCTGCACCCATATTTCGCAGTGGTACCACGCGCGCACGGCCAATAAACGCCGCTGGCCCAAGAGCCTCTGTATAAACGACACCATGGTAAGAGACATCAGGTTCATTTAGACGCTTGAACTTGGCTTTGTGTTCTGCCCATGGGAACTTGCCGCTATCGACGATGATGCCGCCGATCGAATTACCGTGCCCACCCAGATACTTTGTTAGTGCATGAACAACAATGTCGGCACCATGCTCGAAAGGACGACAAAGATATGGCGATGGCACGGTGTTATCAACAATGAGTGGCACGCCATGTTTGTGTGCAATCTTGGCAAGCACCTCAAAATCGGTGACATTGCCCAGTGGGTTGCCAACCGACTCGCAGAAAACAGCTTTTGTTTTGCTGTCAATTAGCTTTTCAAAACTCTCCGGGTCACTGTAGTCAGCGAAACGAACCTCAATGCCGTATTGCGGCAGTGTATGGGCAAATAGATTATAGGTGCCGCCATATAAGGTGCTCGACGTAACAATATTGTCACCTGCCTCAGCAATTGTCTGAATGGCGTAGGTAATGGCCGACATGCCTGAAGCAACTGCAAGCGCAGCGATACCCCCTTCCATAGCCGCGACGCGTTTTTCCAGAACATCTTGTGTGGGGTTCATGATGCGGGTGTAGATATTGCCCGGCACCTTGAGGTCAAACAGATCCGCACCGTGCTGCGTGCTATCAAATGCGTAAGAGGTGGTCTGGTAAATTGGTACGGCAACCGCCTTGGTGGTTGGGTCAATATCGTAACCGGCGTGGACTGCCATAGTTTCAATCTTCATTCGATGTCTCCTCGGTGAAAGTTTTTTTGTGAGCATACCGCATTGGATCAATTGCGCGAACTAGATCTTTGGGGAGGGGTAGCGGTTCGCCAGAAATCTGGCAAGCCAGAAGATCTGCACAAAGCGTTGCAAGCAGGATGCCGCGAGCGCCGTAACCCGAATTGATAAATAGCCCCGGTACCCTTGCCCGTGCAACACGAGAAAGACTGGCATCGGTTTGAGGGTTAATGCCAGGCAGAGCACCGACTAATGGTAGCCGGTCTGGAACCAGCGGTCTTAAACCGACTTTCCCCGCTAGTATGGTGGGTTTAGTTGCTTCAACGCGGGGCAAAGACTGTTGCAACATGCCAGACAGGATGGCTAGGTTTTCAGCATGTTCTTCATGGCGAATAGCAAGATCTGTGTCATCTACGATAAAACTAGCGCCAATGGTGCTCTGTCCGTGAATCGCTGGGGTCCAGTAGCCGTTACGACAAATCACGACGCGCGGGGCAGGTAGCGGGGGTGAGGCAAACACGCTAGTTTGGCCGCGAGCTGGTCGAATCGGTACGGCTTCACTGAAGGGCGCACTCAGTCTTGGGGCATCGGTGGCATTAGCAAGCACCACAATATCGCCTTGGGCAATAATGACTCCGGTGCTATCTCTAGCCGCCCAGCCATCTGTCTCTTGGGTGAGCGATGCCACCGGTGTGTGCGTTATTAAAGTCGCACCTGATGTCTGAAGTAGCTGTTTGCAATAGTCAGATGGGTTAACCCAGCCAGCGGTAGGAAAACACCAGCCGCCTGCGCTCACTTCTAACCCGGCATGACTACTCGCCTCTTGTTGGTTCACCCAGGTTACAAAGTCATCAGGCGCGCCATGGGCAGTCAAAGCTCTCTGCATCAATACCGCTTGCTCGGCATCTCGAGCTAGATGTAAGACGCCGCATGGATTCCATTCGACCGGATGTCCTTCGTCCGCAAGCTGCTGCAGCCTTGCGATGGTAGAAAGTAAGCCCGTGCTATTTTATCGAGAGTGGGTATTGTCATCGACAGAGGGCATTGT
>JBPCSW010000216.1:0-15983 GCA_051006675.1 Fluviibacter sp. | reverse complement strand
TAGGTGCTGTCCTTGCTGAAGCGAACCCGTTCTTAGTGGAACTGTTCTTCTTCGGTCGAACCAGTCAGCGCCTTAACGCTCGACGAACCACCCTGGATGACGGTAGTTACTTCGTCGAAGTAGCCAGTGCCCACTTCTTGTTGATGCGATACGAAGGTATAACCTTCTTCGCGAGCAGCAAATTCTGGCTCTTGAACCATTTCAACGTAGTGCTTCATACCTTCGCCGCCGGCGTATGCCTTGGCGAACTTGAAGGTGTTGTACCAGTTGACGTGGATACCGGCCAGTGTGATGAACTGGTACTTGTAACCCAGTGCCGACAGTTCTTCCTGGAATGCAGCGATTTGCGAATCGTTGAGGTTCTTCTTCCAGTTGAACGATGGCGAGCAGATGTACGACAGCAGCTTGCCTGGGCAAGCGGCCAGAACGGCTTGGGCGAATTCGCGGGCAAAGCCGATATCAGGCACGCCGGTTTCACACCAGACCAGGTCAGCATACGGTGCGTAAGCAACACCACGGCTGATCGATTGCTCCAGACCGTTTTTGACGCGGTAAAAACCTTCCTGGGTGCGCTCACCGGTCAGGAATGGCTTGTCATTTTCGTCGTAGTCCGAAGTGATCAGGTTGGCAGCTTCTGCATCGGTGCGGGCCAGAATCAGGGTTGGAACACCCATGACGTCAGCAGCGAAACGTGCCGAAATCAGCTTTTCGATGGCTTCACGGGTTGGCACCAGAACCTTGCCACCCATGTGGCCACACTTCTTGGCGGCAGCCAGTTGGTCTTCGAAGTGAACGCCAGCAGCGCCTGAGGCGATCATGTTCTTCATCAGTTCGAAAGCGTTCAGCACGCCACCAAAACCGGCTTCTGCATCGGCAACGATTGGCAGGAAGTAGTCGATGAATTCTTTGTCGCCTGGGTTCACACCACGCGACCACTGGATTTCGTCAGCGCGCTTGAAGGTGTTGTTGATGCGGCGAACCATGGTTGGTACCGAATCGTAGGCATACAGCGACTGATCCGGATACATGGTTTCCGAAGTGTTGCCGTCAGCGGCGACTTGCCAGCCCGACAGGTAAACAGCTTCCAGACCAGCCTTGGCTTGTTGCATTGCTTGACCAGCGGTGATGGCGCCAAAAGCATTGACGTAGCCTTTTTTGGCGCCGCCGTTGACTTTGTCCCACAGAACCTTGGCACCGCGTTGCGCCAATGTGTATTCAGGCTGCAGGGAGCCGCGCAGACGCACAACGTCAGCTGCGGTGTAACCGCGCTTAACGCCTTTCCAGCGAGGGTTTTCTGCCCAGTCTTTTTCCAGGGCGGCGATTTGCTGTTCACGAGTTGCCATGTTGATTCCTTAGGAGAGTTTGCAAGAGGAGTGCTCTGGCGTGCGGTCGTTCCTTGCGGTGGTCGCGCGTCGGTGCATGTGAGTCACTATATAGTTTTTTTGTTGCGCACGCAACAACTCTTATATAAGACATAAGATTGTATAAAAATTATTAAATACAAGAGGTTGCAACGCATATTTTTTGCTGTTTTGTAGCTGTGTGTGCGTTGCGGCATAAAAAAACCGGCCTTCGTGGCCGGTTTTTAGCGCGTGCTGTTGAACTTGCGCTATTTATGCCAGAGATGTCGTCGAAACAATGACGCCATCTTCATCGGCGCATAGCCATTCGCCTGGTTTCAGCGTTACACCGCCAAACGTCACGTTGACGTCACGCTCACCGATGTTTTTCTTCACCGTCTTTAGCGGGTGTGTATTAAGAGCGCGTACGCCGAGCGGTAGGCCATTGATGGCCGCGCTGTCACGAATGCAGCCGTACACGACCACACCTTCCCAGCCGTTCTTGACGGCCATTTCAGCGAGCTGGTCGCCGAGTAGTGCACAACGCATGCTGCCACCACCATCAATGACCAGTACTTTGCCGGTGCCAGGTTCGCCGAGAACAGCACGAACCAGAGAGTTATCCTCAAATAACTTGAGCGTTACAATCTGACCGGCAAATGCGGTCTTGCCACCGTATCGCTGAAACATCGGCGCAACAATGCGCAGTTGTTCTTGCTGGATGAGCGCTTCGTTGTTATCAAGTAGATCGGTGGTGAGGAGTGACGTCATATGACTGAGCTCGTTATTGATTAAAAGTTGTGGGTCAATTATGCGGGAACGGAAGCGCGATCTGGCGAATCCATATTTTCAGCATCGGTGAACTGTAGTTGTACACGGTCATTCTGGTCAATGTCGACCGTCACATGACCCCCATGCGCTAATTTGCCGAATAGCAACTCATCCGCCAGTGCAGAGCGGATGGTGTCCTGAATGAGTCTTGCCATCGGGCGTGCGCCCATCAGCGGGTCAAAGCCGTTTTCTGCCAGATAAGTCTTAAGCGCTTCGCTGAAAGTAACCTCGACTTTTTTCTCATGTAGCTGTTCTTCTAGCTGCATCAGGAATTTATCAACCACCCTCAGAATGACTTCCAGATCCAGAGGCTTAAAGGAAATGGTGGCATCAAGCCGGTTACGGAATTCCGGTGTGAAGACACGCTTGATTTCTTCTAGTTCATCGCCGACCTGTTTCTTGGCGGTAAAGCCCATAACCGATTTGTTGAGTGTTTCTTGCCCGGCGTTGGTAGTCAGGATAATCACGACATTACGGAAATCGGCTTTGCGTCCATTGTTATCCGTCAGCGTGCCGTGATCCATCACCTGAAGCAGCACGTTATAGATGTCCTGATGTGCCTTTTCGATTTCATCGAGCAGCAGCACGCAATAAGGTTTTTTATTGATAGCTTCCGTGAGTAAACCGCCTTGTTCGAACCCCACGTACCCGGGTGGCGCGCCGATCAGACGCGATACTGCGTGGCGTTCCATGTATTCAGACATGTCAAAGCGTAAAAGTTCGATGCCGAGGCAGTAAGCCAGTTGTTTGGCGACTTCAGTTTTGCCTACGCCTGTTGGGCCTGAGAACAGGAAGGCGCCAATTGGTTTGCCGGGGTTGCCCAGGCCGGAGCGAGACATCTTGATGGCGCGGGTGAGCGCGTCAATTGCATTGTCTTGTCCGAATACAACCGCTTTGAGGTCCCGATCCAGATTTTTGAGTACACGCTTGTCATCGTTAGAGACATGAGAGGGCGGAATGCGGGCAATGCGCGCGACGATTTCTTCAATCTCGTGTTTGCCAACGACCTTCTTCTGTTTGCTCTTTGGCAGGATACGCTGTGCAGCACCGGCTTCGTCAATGACGTCGATCGCTTTGTCAGGCAGATGGCGATCGGTGATATGTCTCGCCGCAAGCTCTGCAGCCGTGGTCAGTGCGGAAGCGGTGTATTTGATACTGTGATGCGTCTCAAAGCGCGATTTAAGTCCTTTGAGAATTTCGATGGTTTCGGCAACAGAAGGCTCATTGACATCGACCTTCTGGAAGCGGCGTGACAATGCTGAATCTTTTTCAAAGATGCCACGATATTCAACAAAGGTCGTGGCGCCGATGCAACGCAGTTGACCATTGGCCAGTGCAGGTTTTAGTAGGTTGGATGCGTCTAGCGTGCCGCCTGACGCAGACCCTGCGCCAATCAAGGTATGAATTTCGTCGATAAAGAGAATGGCATCCGGATTGTTCTTGAGGGCCTTCAGTACACCTTTGAGACGTTGCTCAAAGTCGCCACGGTATTTGGTGCCCGCGAGGAGCGCGCCCATGTCGAGAGAATAGACGATGGCGCTCGCCAGTACATCCGGCACATCCTTATCAACAACACGGCGAGCTAGCCCTTCCGCGATGGCTGTTTTGCCAACACCAGCTTCACCAACCAGTAGTGGATTATTTTTCCGGCGCCGACAGAGAATCTGCACGACGCGCTCCAGCTCGCGCTCACGACCGATGAGCGGATCGATCTTGCCTTCCTGGGCAAGGATGTTCAGATTAACTGTGTATTGCTCTAATGGGCCGTTTTGCGCTTTGTCAGCGGTTTCAGCATCGCCATCCTCGCCTTGAGGTTTGGCACTTTCTCTGGGCACTTTTGAAATGCCGTGAGAAATGAAGTTCACGAGATCGAGGCGTGAAATATTCTGTTTTTGCAGGTAATAGACCGCGTGAGAATCTTTTTCGCCAAAAATGGCGACCAGCACATTGGCACCGGTAACCTCCTTCTTGCCGGATGACTGTACGTGCAGAATGGCTCGTTGGATCACGCGCTGGAATCCAAGGGTTGGTTGGGTTTCTACCTCGGCATCCTCTGTAACGACTGGTGTGTGGTCTTCTGTAAAGCGCGTTAGTTCGTGCCGTAGTGCTTCTAGTTGTGCGCCACAGGCGCGCAATGCCTCGGATGCCGATGGGTTATCGATCAGGGCGAGCAAGAGATGTTCGACCGTGATGAACTCATGTCGCTTCTGTCTGGCTTCGACAAAGGCCGTGTGCAGACTAACTTCAAGTTCCTGGGCAATCATGGGGCTTCCTCCATTACGCAGGCCAGAGGATGTTGGTGTTCTCTGGCCAGATTAACGACCTGTTCGACTTTGCTTGCTGCAATGTCGCGGGTATAGATACCGCAGATGCCACGTCCTTCTGTGTGTACTGTCATCATGACATGTAAAGCCCGTTCTTCATCCATCCTGAATATAGATTCCAGCACCAGCACCACAAAGTCCATGGGGGTAAAGTCATCGTTCAGAAGTAGTACCTGGTAGAGGGGTGGCGGGCGTAGATCCAGCACTTCTCGTTCGAGAAGTGCGGTGCCTTCCTGGGTTTTTCGTTGATCGGGCATAGCCACAATTTAAGGGGTGAATGACAAATCTTCAATGGGTTTGTCATAAAAGCACCGGAATGCTGCTGGAAAGCCTCTGCGGTGCAGCATAAAAAAGTGTAAAAATATGTTGACGATGAGTAAAACATCGCGTACAAAAGCCAAATACCGGAATTCCGGTACAGGGAGGAGTGTGGGCGCACCCGGTGTGCTACGTTCTGAAATAGTTTAAAGAGGTCAGTACGACCGGAAGGAAGCAGTAAAATGGCACTAGGTACCGTCAAGTGGTTCAATGACGCAAAGGGTTTTGGTTTCATCACGCCGGACGGCGGCGGTGAAGATCTGTTCGCCCATTTCTCCGCAATTACCATGAATGGTTTCAAGACCCTGAAAGAAGGCGAACGCGTTTCTTTCGACGTGGTCGACGGCCCTAAGGGTAAGCAAGCCGCTAACATCGGCCGCGCTTAATGCGGATGTGGGCTTTGTCCTTGTGACATAAGCCCCATCAAGAAAAGGCCCGCCGAAAGGCGGGCTTTTTCGTTGTTGGGTATCATGTACGTATGCGTGTCTTAAAGAAAACGTTTTCACTCGTGCTGGCACTCGCTGTAGCAAGTACTTCAGTGCAGAGCCTGGCAGCCGCAACTGAGTTGCCGGAACTGGGCGATGCGGCGCATGAGGTTTTGCCACCACAGCTGCAGCGCAAACTGGGTACGGAGTTCTACAACGAAATACGTCTGCGTGAACCTAGTTACATTGATGATCCGGAGATTGCCGGCTACGTCAATCGCGTAGGTCGCAGGTTAGTGTCTGCCAGTGCGGACCCCAACGGACGTTTTACCTTCTTCGTTTTGCGTGATCGTCAGATTAACGCCTTTGCCACCTTTGGTGGTTATGTCGGCGTGAATACCGGGTTGCTGCTTGCGGCTCGCACCGAATCAGAGTTCGCCGGGGTATTGGCGCACGAGGTGTCACATGTGATTCAGCAGCATCTGGCGCGGGGCATTATGGCCGCTCAGAATCAGACCATGTCTTCACTAGCGAGTTTGGCTTTGCTCATCCTGGCAGCGCGAGCAGGGGGAAATACGGGACAGATGGCACAAGGCGCCGGGCAGGCCATTCAGGCCGCTAATATTCAGACCCAGCTGGGTTATTCACGTGATTTCGAACGTGAGGCCGACCGAGTCGGTTACACAACGCTGACTAAGGCGGGTTACGACCCCAAGGGGATGGCCGACTTCTTTGAACGGCTGCAAAAATCAACGGCCATTTACGAGAACAATGCACCGGTTTATTTAAGAACCCACCCGCTCACCACGGAACGTATTTCGGATATGCAAGGCCGCGCACATAATGCGCCCTATAAACAGGTTAGAGATAGCCTAGAGTTTTATCTTGTACGCGCCAAGTTACGTGTCATGGAATTTGCACCCCAGGATGCGCTGGCTGAGTTTGAGTCGCAGTTGAAAGACCGTCGTTTTACACATGAGTCTGCTGTCTGGTACGGGATTTCGCGAGCACAAATGCGACAGGGTAGGTTTGCCGACGCAGAGAAATCGCTAGTTCAGGCCAGAAAATTAGCGCCGGCCACCCCTATGTTTGATACGTTGGCGGCCGAAATCCAGTTGGCTGAAAAGGATCTGGCGGGGGCGACAGCTATCTATCGCGATGCGTATAAAAGCTACCCCACTGATGAAGCCGTAGTGCTGGGGTTAGTGAATGTGCTGCAATTACAAGGTCAGAATGAAACAGCGATTCAGGTTCTGGATACCCGGTTGCGTACTCAAAGCAATGATCCGAAGCTTTATCTGTTGCAGGCACAGTCTTATGCCGCATTGGGAAAATCGGTACAGTCACGCCGTGCATCTGCAGAGGCTTATGCGTTAAATGGACAAACGCAGGCTGCGGTTGAGCAACTGGAATTAGCCCAACGTGAAGCGAAACAATTTCAGGATCAATCGATGATTGATTCGCGTCTGCGTGTTTTGCGCGCCCAACTTGTAGAAGAGCGCAAAAACGCGAATAAGTCGCCATTCTGATCAACGCATCTATCAAGTAAGCCATGAGTGAACTCACTTCATATGTACCGGATCGTCAGCTTGATGTGTCCGGATTGAAATGCCCGATGCCGATTTTGCGCACTAAAAAAGCGCTGGCAGATATGGCCAGTGGCGAAGTGCTTGAAATTCGTGCAACAGATCCGGCAACAAAGGACGACTTTGCCGCATTCGCACGGCAGACAGGTCATGTGCTATTGCAGATCCTTCCGGTCGATGACTGCCTGGTTTTTTATCTGAAGCGTAAATAAGCGTGCAGCACGCAAGCACTCCGGCAATTCTTTTTCGCGATGGCACGGCAGATGCTACCGCAGCGAAAAGTTTACTCTGTACATCGGTTCAGTCTACGTGGGTAGTTTCTGATCAAGCGACGCTCGTTGCAGCGCTTGAGGCTGCTGATATGGCACGGGCCGAAGGTAGGCAAGTCGTCTTTGCGTTGGACTATGAAATTGGTGCCTTGCTGGAACCGGCTGTTGAAAACCGATACGCCGGTAACGAAGCTGCGCAGCCACCGTTAGGCTACATCTGGGTCTTTGACGAAGCACAATGGTTGACTCAGGCGCAGGCAGATGATTGGTTGTGGGCGCGTGCTGCGGATCTGCCTGCCGGATGTGTGCGGGGCTGCACTGAATTGAGCCTTGAAAACTATACTAAGAAACTCGTAAAAATCCGGGAGGCAATTGCTGAGGGTGAGATCTATCAGGTGAATTACACCTTGCCTTTGGACATCACGCTCTATGGCGACCCTGCTAAAGTTTTTCTGAATCTGGCACAAGCTCAGCCAACGGCTTATGCTGCATATATTGATATGCCGGAGTATCAGGTGTTGTCGCTTTCACCAGAGCTCTTTTTTTCGGTCGATGGTGATCGGATACTGGTTCGCCCAATGAAGGGCACGTCACCCAGCTGCACAGACAATTTACTTGATCAGGCGCACGCTCAAGCGCTTAGAGCATCCGAGAAGAATCGTGCAGAAAACCTGATGATTGTTGATTTGCTCCGTAATGATTTGGGGCGTGTTGCAAAAGCAGGTAGTGTGGCCGTTGATAGTCTGTTTGATATTGAAGCCTATGCCACTGTGCATCAAATGACTTCAACGATTTCGGCGGCTCTGGGTACGACTCGTCTGAAAGATCTCATAACGGCTTTGTTTCCCTGTGGCTCTATTACGGGTGCACCCAAAGTGGCAGCCATGCAGAAAATTCATGGATGGGAAACCGCCCCCAGAGGTTTGTATACGGGCACTATCGGCTGGGCTACGGCAAAACAGATACAGGCGAATGTAGCAATACGCACGCTCGTCCTTGACCCGCCTACGGGCGAAAGTATGTCCTCTCGTACAGGTGTGCTTGGTGTGGGGAGTGGGATCGTTTGGGACTCTAATGCCGAGGCGGAGTATGCAGAGTGCCTGTTAAAAAGCGATTTTCTGGTTAAACCCGATCCAGGATTTACTCTCTTTGAAACCCTGCGCTTAGACTTGCCTTCGGCTGAATTTGAAGCGACGTTGCCGTTGGTTGAGATTTACCCGCGCTATCGTGGGCATCGGGCACGCCTGTCAGCTGCGGCATACTCACTCGGTTTTTCTTTTGATGAGCCGGCGTTCGAATCGATGCTCTGGCAGGTCAAGGCTGAAGTGCGACAAAAAGCAGCCGGTAACTCGGAAGCTAAGTCCTATCGTGTGCGTATTGATCTTGAACATAATGGTTCATTGCGTTCAAGTTGGTCGGCATTGCCGCCTTTGGCTGATCGGGTTGCATTGGTTTGGTCAGCAGAACGTCTCGATAGCTTTAACCCATTGTTGCGATATAAAACTTCAGCGCGATCACTTTACGATGCGGCGATAGAGGCAGCTGTTGCGCAACAAGCCTTTGATGCCCTGTTCTGTAATCAGGCAGGTTTGGTTTGTGAAGGCGGGCGGAGCAATATCTTTGTCAAAGAGGGTAATCGCTTGCTCACGCCGCCGGTGCGCTGTGGGCTATTGCCCGGCGTATTGCGTGCAGAATTGCTGGCTCGAGGGGAGGCAAGCGAATCATTGCTCAGCATCTCGGATATCAAAGCAGCATCCAGAGAAGGCCGGCTGCGGGTGGGCAACGCCCTACGCGGCTTAATGCCGGCCTATCTGAAATAACCTTAGTCCTGTTTCAGCTAAGTCTCAATTTAGCCAGTTGTGGCTTGAGCATTGCCAACGTATTACTAAAGTCGGCCATGCGTTGACGCTCTTGCTCCACCACGGCGGGTGGCGCACGATCAACAAATGAGGCATTGCCGAGCTTGCCTTCGGCTTTTTTGATTTCGCCTTCGAGGCGTTCAATCTCTTTTTCCAGACGCGCAATTTCAGCTGGTACGTCGATTTCTACTTCGAGCATGAGCTGGATATTGCCTATTACTGCAACGGGCGCCATCGCATCCGTTGGCAGTGTTTCAACGAAACGGACGTCAGCCAGCTTGGCCAGTGATTTCAGTACCGCGCTTGCACTTGCCAGTTCGGCTTGTTCAGACGTAGGTGCGGCAACAATGAGTGGCACTTTTGTTGCCGGTGACAAGCTCATTTCACCACGCAGATTACGACAGGCGGAGACCAGTCCCTTGAGTCGATCAATCTGAGCTTCTGCTGTTGCATCAATCCGTGCGTCGTCCGCAACGGGGTAAGCAGCAAGAAGAATTGTTTCGCCATTTTTACGGCCCGCCATGGGGGCAATCGTTTGCCACAGCTCTTCGGTAATGAACGGAATGAACGGGTGTGCTAAGCGCAGAATGGTTTCGAGCACGCGTAATAATGTTCGGCGCGTGGCACGTTGCTCTTCTGGGGTGCCAGTCTGGATCTGTGTCTTGGCGATTTCAAGATACCAGTCACAATACTCATCCCACACCAGGTGGTAGAGCGCTTGCGCAGCGAGGTCAAAGCGATACTCGCCAAGCTGTTGGCCAATTTCTGCTTCAGCACGCTGTAGCAGACTGACGATCCAGCGGTCAGCCCCCGAAAACTTGAGGTCTGATTCTGCTGCATCAATGCCGCAATCCTGTTCTTCGGTGTTCATCAACACGAAACGTGTCGCGTTCCACAGCTTATTGCAGAAGTTGCGATAACCTTCGCAGCGCGAGAGGTCGAACTTGATGTCGCGACCCGGGCTGGCCAGAGAGGTAAACGTAAAGCGCAACGCATCGGTGCCGAAACTCGGAATACCCTCCGGGAATTCTTTGCGGGTTTCCTTTTCGATACTCTGCGCCTGCTTTGGATTCATCAGGCCAAAGGTGCGCTTCTTGATCAGCTCATCCAGCGTGATGCCGTCGATGAGATCGATCGGATCCAGCACATTGCCCTTGGATTTGCTCATTTTCTGACCTTTGGCATCGCGGATCAGGCCGTGCACGTACACGTCTTTGAACGGAATGCGGCCGGTCAGGTGCTGGGTCATCATCACCATACGAGCAACCCAGAAAAAGATAATGTCAAAGCCAGTGACGAGCACGCTGGTTGGCAGATAGCGCTCCAGCATGACATTCGGCTTTGCGGGCCAATCGGGTGTCCAGTCAAGCGTCGAGAAAGGCCATAACGCACTGGAGTACCAGGTGTCTAGAACGTCTTCATCACGGCGGAGTGCGCCGGTGTCGCCAGCTTCTGCTGCCAGTGCTTTTGCTTCGGCCTCATCGTGCGCCACATAGACCTTGCCGCTATCGCTATACCAGGCTGGAATCTGGTGGCCCCACCAGAGCTGACGTGAAATACACCAATCCTGAATATTGTTCAGCCACTGGTTGTAGGTGTTGACCCAGTTTTCTGGATGGAACCGGATTTCGCCGCTGGAAACGACATCCAGCGCCTTTTGTGTGATCGATTTGCCATCAGCACCGGGCTTGCTCATGGCGACGAACCACTGATCGGTCAGCATGGGTTCAATCACGACACCAGTCCGGTCACCGCGAGGTACCTTCAGTTTGTGCTTGTCGGTTTTTTCCAGGATGCCCAAGGCTTCTAAGTCTGCCACGATGACCTTGCGTGCATCGAAGCGATCCAGGCCGCGATATTTCTCCGGGGCGTCGTCGTTAATCTTCGCATCCAGCGTCAGAATCGAAATCAGCGGTAGATTGTGACGTTGGCCAACAGCATAGTCATTAAAGTCATGCGCTGGCGTGACCTTGACGCAACCGGTGCCGAATTCCAGATCGACGTAACTGTCCGCAATAATCGGAATCTCGCGATCGGTCAGCGGCAGCTTTACCATCTTGCCGATCAGATGCTGGTAGCGCGGGTCTTCCGGGTGCACCATTACGGCCGTATCGCCCAGCATGGTTTCTGGACGCGTTGTGGCGACGGTCAGTGAACCGCTGCCATCAGCTAGCGGGTAACGGATGTGCCAGAGGAAACCGTCTTCTTCTTCCGAAAGAACTTCCAGATCAGACACGGCAGTATTGAGTTTCGGGTCCCAGTTCACCAGGCGTTTGCCACGGTAGATCAGGCCTTCGTTATAAAGACGGACAAAACTTTCTGTCACGGTCTTGGATAGGCCGGCATCCATCGTGAAGCGTTCGCGTGTCCAATCGCAAGAGCTGCCCAGGCGGCGCATCTGCTGCGTAATCGTGCCACCGGAATACGCTTTCCATTCCCAGACTTTTTCCAGAAATTTTTCGCGGCCTAGATCATGTCGTGAAATGCCGTCACGTTCCAGTTGGCGTTCGACGACGATTTGCGTCGCAATGCCAGCGTGGTCGGTACCTGGTTGCCACAGCGTGTTGGCACCGCGCATGCGGTAATAACGTGTGAGTGCATCCATCAGGGTCTGATTGAAACCATGCCCCATGTGCAGCGTGCCGGTCACATTGGGTGGCGGTAGCAGAATGCAGAAGGCTTCATCCTTGGCGGCGTCGTCGCCGGCAGCGAAGTAACCACTGTCTTCCCAGGTCTGGTACCAACGGCGTTCGATTTCGGCGGGTTCAAAGGATTTAGCAAGCGTCATGGTGTTCAATTCAAACGGGGTTAATTAGATTTACGATAAGTGATCGGGTAGCCCCGATCTTTATAGAAGGCCATGCGGTCACGTGCCGATAATTTGTCAGCATCATCACGAGTAACAATTTCGAACAGGCGTTGGTAACGGGCAAAACCGGGAGGCACTTCGTCGGCCAGGTTGACCAGTAACCCGTCTTGCCGCACGGCATTCAAATCATCTGTGATGATGATGAGTGTGCGATCAGCCTCGGCACTATTTGCGTGGCAGTGGGGAATAAACGACGTGGGGTCGTTCGCCCAGAGCGCTTTGTCGAAGGCTTCTGCTTGTGCCGGATCTGGCACAAAAAACGTGATCGATTTCCGCCGTTCCCAGGCGAGGGCAGCCAACCGGACGGCCTGGGTCAGGCGATCCGGCTGGTCGTGGTAGCAGTCAATCTGGGTCACTGCGTAAGCCTGGCTTTAGTCGGCTTTGCCGGCTCGTGCCATGAGGAAACGTGTCAGCAACGGCACAGGGCGGCCAGTGGCACCCTTGTCCTTGCCTTGAACCCAGGCCGTGCCGGCGATATCCAGATGAGCCCATGGGTAGGCTTTGGTAAAGCGCGACAGGAAGCAGGCCGCTGTAATGGTGCCGCCCCAGCGGCCACCGATGTTAGCCATGTCTGCAAATGGGCTCTTGAGCAGATCCTGATAGTCGTCCCACAGGGGTAGTTGCCAGGCACGGTCCATCGTCGCGGTACCGGCAGTCCGTAGCTCGTCGATCAATAGATCGTTATTCCCCAGTAGACCGGTAGCAACCTGCCCCAGGGCCACCACACAGGCACCGGTCAGCGTTGCGACATCCACCACGGCGGCCGGCTTGAATCGTTCGGCATAGGTGAGGGCATCACACAGAATCAGTCGACCTTCGGCATCGGTATTTAGAATCTCGATAGTCTGACCCGACATAGAGCTGACAATATCGCCCGGACGGGTGGCACTGCCTCCCGGCATGTTTTCGGTCGTTGGCACAATGACAACCAGATTAATCGGCAGCTTCATGCCGGCAACCGCACGCAGGGTACCGAGCACGCTAGCGGCACCGCACATGTCGTACTTCATCTCATCCATTTCAGCGGCAGGTTTCAGCGAAATGCCGCCGGTGTCGAAAGTAATGCCTTTGCCGACTAACACCACTGGTTTATCGGTTTTCTTGCCGGCACTGTATTCGAGCACGATAAATTTCGGCGGCTGATCCGAACCCTTGGCCACTGCCAGCAGTGAATGCATGCCTAGTTTTTCCATGGCTGCTTTTTCGAGAATCAGGCATTTCAGACCATAGGTCTTGGCCAGTTTTTTGGCTTCGTTGGCAAGATAGGTCGGGGTACAAATGTTGCCGGGCAGATTGCCCAGATCACGCGTTAGATTCATGCCCTCGACAATGGCGGCACCCTGGCTAACAGCATCCGTTGTGGCCTTAGTCGCATTTTCCGAGATCAGTAGCGAGACTGATTTCAGTTTAACGGGTGTTGCCTTAGGCGTGGTTTTAAAGCTATCGAAGCGATAAGCACATTCGCCGGCAAGTACAACCGCTTGTCGCACTTGTGTGGCGCTAGATAGGTCGCTTACCTTGAGGGCACACAGTGTATTGATCGCGTCGGTAGCAGTTGTAGCCAGAACAGTGTTCACTGCCGTACGGTTTGCCTGAGTCCATATCTTGCTGTTCAGTTCTTCCGCTTTGCCCAGGCCTACGAGAACCAGACGCGCTGCCTTAAGCCCTTCCGGATGGCGAACCACCAGACTAGCGCCTGCCTTGCCATCAAAGTCTCCCTGCTTCTGGAGGCGACCGATCAGACCCTTGCTGGCCTTGTCTACAGCCGCTGTTGCGGCAGGTTGGGCACCGGTTTCAAACACACCCAGAATAAGGGCATCGGTGCTCAAAGACTGGGGGGCGCCGGTTTTTGTGCTAAATTTCATCGGGTTCTCCGGAAGGAAATAGATTGCGCAGGGTTTGCACTGTAAACTTTAACCCGTGATTATCCCCGCCGGCATTGCTTTTCGTCAAAATTCCGCACTCTGTACAGGCCGCACCGTTTTGAAGCATTCTTTCCGATCATGATCTTTGCGCGCGCCATGCGGCGTGAATTCGTCCAGAACGCGGTAGCCATCTCGGTGGCTTTGCTGGTCATTCTGTTGACCACGTTTCTGGTGCGTCTGCTGAATGAGGCAACAATTGGCAAGGTCTCTGCCGGTGCAGTTGGCCCATTGCTCGGCTTTGCCATCTTCAATTTCCTGCCGATTCTCTTATCGCTGGCGTGTTTCATGGAGATTCTGCTGACATTGTCGCGCTGGTATCGAGACTCGGAAATGACCGTCTGGTTTAGCGCTGGACAACCGCTGACTGCCTGGATACGTCCGGTTTTGATTTTTTCCATCCCGATCATGCTGGTGGTGGGCGCGTTGACCCAGGAACTGGTGCCCTGGGCGCATGGGGAAAGCCTCAAATACCGTAAACAGGTTTCGGATAAGAATGAGCTTGGGCTGGTGCGGCCGGGGGTGTTTCGGGAATCCTCCGATGGTCGGCGTATTTTCTTCATCGAATCGACAGATAAGTCCGGCGAAGCCGTGCACAACATTTTCGTCAGCGATAACCAGCCGGACAAATTAGGCATTACGGTGGCTGAGCGTGGGCGCCAGGAAGTGCATGAAAACGGGGATCGTTTCATCGTTCTTGAAAAAGGTCATCGCTACGAATTGAAGCCAAATTCGCCAGAACTCCGTGAGATGGATTATCAGGAATACGGGTTTCGCGTTGAAACCAATGCGGCGGAAAACAGCATCCGCCATCAGGACAGCACGCCTACACGGGAGTTGCTGATGAACCCCACCCGGGAAAGCCTCGGTGATGTCGTTACCCGTACGGGCACCACCATCATGGTCGTGATGCTAGCTTTGTTGGCAATTCCACTGTCTTACGTGAATCCACGTGCCGGTCGCTCTGCCAATATGATTCTGGCGCTGCTTGTGTACTTTGTGTACATCAACCTGATGACGATCTCTCGTGCCTGGGTAATCCAGGGACGCGTGCCTTTTGCCGTCGGGCTGGTCGTGCCGCATCTGCTGATGTTGTCGGTGCTGATCTGGGGGTTCTATTACCGCATGACCGCAACAACGCGTGGTGCCCGCCGTCGCATACGTATCAGTCGTAAGGCGGGGGGCTGAAATGATTTACCGTAAATACGTAGGCCGAGAAGTGCTGCTTGCCACCCTTTTGATTCTGGGTGCGTTTATGGTGCTCTTTGCCTTTTTTGACCTGATGGGTGAGCTGGGTAAGCTGGGAGAGGGCGGCTATAAGCTTTATCAGGCGATTGTTTACGTCGCGCTCATTCAGCCGGGCCGTATTTACGAGCTCATGCCGATCTGCGTGTTGATTGGTACGTTATATGCCTTATCAAACCTAGCTCGGCATTCGGAAATTAATGTGCTCCGCGTCTCTGGGGTGTCCAGTATCCAGTTGTTGACCACCTTGATGCGTGTTGGCCTGGCGTTGGTTTTGGTGACCTTTTTGCTGGGAGAGTTTGTCGTAGCGCCGGCCGAGCAGAAAGCGCAGGAGTGGCGGGTTAAGGCCATGAGCGGCACCATTACCCAGGGGCTGCAGTCCGGCGTCTGGGTTAAAGATGACAAAACCTTTGCCAATATCAATGCGCTGCGACCGGATGGGCGTTTGGAATCGGTCCGGATCTATCAGTTCCGCAAGGATATGAGCTTGGATCGTGTGTCTTATGCCAAGACGGCCACTTTTCAGGCGCCAGACACATGGATGCTGAATGATGTTTCCGAAACGGTGCTAGAAGGTCAGCGCGTGCGTCAGGTGCAATTAGCGAGTAAGGCCTGGCAGTCAGCCATTACGCCGGATGTTTTACAGGTGCTGCTGGTGCGGCCGCATCTGATGTCGATTTACGAGTTGTACACCTACATTCAGCATCTCAAACGCAATGGACTGGGTAGTGAAACTTATGTGATTGCGATCTGGAAGAAGGTGTTCTATCCGCTATCTATCCTCGTGATGATGGCGCTGGCGCTGCCGTTCGCTTATCGCCATGATCGGGTCGGCGGTGTGAGTCTGCGTATTTTTGCAGGCGTGATGATTGGCGCTTTGTTCTACATGTTGAACGGACTGGTTTCCAGCCTGGGCGCTATTAACAACTGGTCGCCGTTTGTTACTGCCGCTATGCCGATGATTCTATTTATGGTCGCTGCAGTGACCTTGCTCA
>JBPCSW010000215.1:0-4798 GCA_051006675.1 Fluviibacter sp. | reverse complement strand
GGGTCATCGAATAAGCCCCGGTAATCACGGCTTGTGACGCAATCACCGTAGCGCAAGTAGCCAGACAGACCAAAGGGAAACGCAAGTACTCAGGAACACCCATATAAAAAGGGTTGTCTACCGCATCAGGGTTACCCAACACCAACGCAGCCTGGCCGAAATAGTTAATCACCAAGGCTGGCAACACAAAAAACGCCCAAGCGAGACGAATTGGTTTGCGACCGAAGTGACCCATATCGGCATACAGCGCCTCGGCGCCGGTAACCGCTAGAACCACGTTACCCATGGCAAACACGGCCATATGCGGATTGTCAAACAATAGATGCACGGCGTACATCGGGTTGAGCGCTAGGAGCACGTGCGGATTTTGAATCACATTATAAATGCCCATCACGCCCAACACAGCGAACCACACGCCCATGACTGGGCCGAAGAAGGCCCCTACCTTGGCGGTGCCATGTTTCTGGAACATGAACAATCCGGCCAGAATGATGATGGTGATGGGAATGACCACATTAGCAAATTGTGGCGCTACAACCTGCAGACCTTCGACCGCGGACAACACGGAGATAGCCGGAGTCACCATCCCATCCCCATAGAACATGGCGGTACCTAAAATCCCCGCCAGCATGATCCATTTGGCACGTTTTGGCTTGTCATGTGCCTCGTGTAAAGCCAGTGCGATCAGCGCCATCATGCCACCCTCGCCCCGGTTATCGGCGCGAAGAATGAACACAATGTATTTAAATGAGACGATAACCATCAGCGCCCAGAAAATCATGGACAGCCCGCCGAAGACATTCGCTTCCGTCAACGGAATCGGGTGATTACCGGCAAAAAGTTCTTTGAAGGCATAAAGGGGACTTGTACCAATATCCCCATACACCACGCCCAGAGCACCGAGGACGAGCAGCTTCATGCTCGTCTTCTGCTCATGGCTTAGTCCAGCGTTCGACGTTGCTGCCGACATATCTGACTCCTACAACCAAATCCAAAACACCAACGTCGAGAATCGCCTAGCGATTAGAACGGAATATCGTCGTCGAGATCGGCCACATTGGCAGGCGGACGACGGCTCGCATTATTGCCGCCTGCAGAAGCTGGCGCAAACGGATCATCACGGCTTACAGGCTCACCCTGACCTTCACGGCGACCCAGCATCTTCATTTCGGTGGCTTCAACTTCGGTCGTGTAGCGTTCCTGACCGTCTTTATCTTGCCACTTACGGGTCTTGATACGGCCTTCAATATAGACCTGAGAACCTTTTTTGAGATATTGACCGGCAATTTCAGCCAGACGACGATAGAACACCACGCGGTGCCACTCGGTCGACTCACGCTGCTCGCCACTGGCTTTATCGCGCCACGTATCCGTGGTTGCCAGGCGGATATTACAAACAGCATCGCCAGAAGTTGTGTAACGGGTTTCCGGGTCTGCACCCAGGTTGCCGATGAGAATTACTTTATTAAGCGATGCCATAAGAGTCTCCAGAGTTAACGAGTGTAGCGGCCAAAAAGATGGCTTACCGAGTCATCAGAATAACACGCCAACGTTTATGCGGGAACTCGTGCCGGCCACTTCAGCAAAATTACGAACCAGATCAAGGCCAAAAAACCACAACCGCTAAAAACTGCCACATAGCCGCCTGTTTGCAACAACCAGCCTCCCAGCGCCCCGCCTGAAAACAGGCCGAGCGACTGTAGCGTGTTGTAGACACCCAGTGCGCGCGCTTTACCCGTAGGCGGCGCGATGCGTGATATCAACGAAGGCTGCAAGGCCTCTAGGATGTTAAATCCCGTAAAAAATAGCGCAATTAGCAACAAGATCGCTGCAGTTGCGATAAATTGGCTATCAATTCCTGAACCGAACAACGCCACAAAACCCATCTGAACTACGCCAATCAACGCAACGGCAAAAGCAAAGACCTGCGCCATACGTTTATGACGTTCGGCTTGCATCATGGCGGGCCACAGCACAAAGAACGAGGCCACCACCGCAGGCACATAAATCATCCAGTGATTTTGCAGCGGCAACCCTGCCAACTGGATCAGCAGTGCCGGCACGGCAACCCACATGGCAATCTGAATCGCATGCAGGATAAAAACCCCGACATTCAACCGAATAAGTCGCGGCTCAAGCAAAACCTGACGAAAGGTGCCGGGCACCACGCCTGAAAGCGCTGGCGCGGGCGGCACCAAGCGGAAGAGTGCCCAGAAGGCAGCCAAACCTAGCGCACACGTTACCCAGAAAATACCGCTCAGACCGACCCAGCCATAAATCACCGGCGCCACAGCCAGCGACAAAGCAAACATCAGAGCGATTGATCCACCGATCATTGCCATCGCCTTGCTACGCTGGCTATCGCGGGTCAAATCTGCCACTAACGCCGTTATCGCCGCCGAAATAGCGCCACTGCCCTGCAGCATACGACCGACGGTCATTGATGAAACAGAATCGGCTAACGCACAAATAATGCTTCCCGCCAGAAATAATACAAGACCACAAGCGATCACCGGCTTACGCCCCCAGTGGTCGGCCAGAATGCCGAAAGGCAGCTGCAAACAGGCCTGCGTTAGGCCGTAAGCGCCAAGCGCCAAGCCAATGGCAGCGACATCCTGCCCGCCCGTCAGATTGCGTGCTGCTACTGCAAATACCGGCAACACAATGAACAAACCCAGCATCCGCAATGCGAAGATGGCGGCCAGGCCCAGCGCAGCGCGGCGCTCTTCTGGCAGCATCGGTTCTTTAACAGGAGAATCAGTACGTGACATAGGGTCTGAAAACGCCCATTTTAGGGGCGGCTCATAGGAAATCTAAAAATAAATGGCGCACCGGTTGCGGCGCACAAACACAGCCGCGTAATATTACCAGTTGGCCTGCGTTTTACCCGGGCCTTAACGCTTTCAAAGACCGGAATTCCACATGGACGACATCCGCATCCGCGGTGCACGCACGCACAACCTTCAAAACATCAGCCTGGATCTGCCGCGCCATAAGTTGATCGTTATTACCGGCCTTTCAGGCTCAGGTAAAAGTTCGCTTGCATTTGATACGCTCTATGCCGAAGGGCAACGTCGTTATGTCGAAAGCCTCTCGGCCTACGCCCGTCAATTCCTACAACTCATGGAAAAGCCGGATGTTGATCTGATTGAAGGCCTATCGCCTGCCATCTCCATCGAACAGAAAGCCACCAGTCACAACCCGCGTTCTACTGTTGGCACCGTCACTGAAATTCACGATTACCTGCGCCTACTCTTCGCCCGCGCCGGTACCCCTTACTGCCCTGAGCATCACCTGCCGCTGCAAGCGCAGACCGTTTCGCAAATGGTTGACCATGTCTTGGCCATGCCAGAAGAATCCAAGCTGATGATTCTGGCACCCGTGGTTGCCAACCGCAAAGGCGAACAACAGGAGCTCTTCGCCGAACTACGCGCACAAGGTTTTGTACGTCTGCGCATTGATGGCGAGATTCACGAAATCGATGCGCTGCCCAAACTCGACAAGAATAAGAAACACGACATTGACGTTGTCATAGATCGACTAAAAGTTCGTGAAGACACCCGCCAACGCTTGGCTGAAAGTTTTGAAGTAGCACTTCGCCACGCAGACGGCCGCGCGATTGCGCTGAACATGGACACTCAGGAAGAGCAACTCTTCTCGGCACGCTTTTCATGCCCGCACTGTAACTTTGCACTACAAGAGCTTGAGCCTCGCATCTTCTCGTTTAACAACCCGATGGGCGCCTGTCCAAAGTGTGACGGCCTCGGGGTTATTCAGTTCTTTGACCCCAAACGCGTTGTTGCCCACCCGGAACTCTCGCTATCTTCTGGCGCTATTCGCGGTTGGGATCGCCGCAATCAATTCTATTTCCAGATGGTTATTGCGCTCGGTGAATATTACGGTTTTGATGTCGCCACACCCTTCAACGAACTACCGGAAGATACGCGCCAAATTGTGCTGTACGGCTCCGGAGAAGAAAGCCTGCCCTTCCAGTACATGAATGAACGCGGCAAGTTAACAGTACGTGAGCATAGCTTCGAAGGCATCATTCCGAATCTGGAACGCCGCTATCGCGAAACCGATTCGTCGACCGTGCGTGAAGAACTCGCTAAATATGTAAGTGACACGGTATGCCCCTCCTGCGAAGGTGCGCGTTTACGTAAAGAAGCGCGCTATGTGCAGGTAGGTGAACGCACGCTTTACGAAATCAGCCGTTTACCGCTGCGCGATTGTCGCGATTACTTCGACAGCCTCAAGCTACAAGGCCACCGCGCGCAGGTTGCCGAAAAAATTCTCAAGGAAATTACGGCGCGTCTGGAATTCCTGATTAATGTGGGTTTGGATTACCTCTCGCTTGAACGCTCGGCAGACACTCTTTCGGGCGGTGAAGCCCAGCGTATTCGTCTGGCCTCGCAAATCGGCTCGGGCCTCACCGGTGTCATGTACGTACTGGATGAACCTTCGATTGGCCTGCATCAGCGCGACAATGATCGTCTACTCGGCACACTGAAGCATCTCCGTGATCTGGGTAACACGGTTATCGTGGTCGAGCACGATGAAGACGCCATCCGCATGGCCGATTACGTTGTGGATATGGGCCCCGGGGCAGGCGTTCATGGTGGTCGCATTGTGGCTGAAGGCACGCCCAAGCAGATCCTAGAAAACCCGGACTCCATGACAGGGGCGTTTCTATCCGGTCGCGAAGCCATCAAGGTCCCAAGCACTCGCAAAGCACCCGATCCAGAGCGCGTTCTGCAACTAAAGAACGCAACGGGCAATAACCTCCAAGGCACCGACC
>JBPCSW010000214.1:0-10496 GCA_051006675.1 Fluviibacter sp. | reverse complement strand
ACGGTGAGCTGACCCCAGACGGTATTCTCATCAAACTGGATACCGATAAGCGTAGCAATATCCGAATACTCATCGAGCTCGTTGTTATCAAGCCGATCCAGCAGTGCTTCCAGACTTTCATCATCCAGCTGATGCAGATTCAGGATGTCATTGCGGAATAACAAGGCCTTATTAGTGTTATCCCAGACCAGATCCTCGACTGGGTACACCTCGGAATAACCGGGCACCAGAATCCGGCACGCAACGGCGCCGAGCTGATCATGAACCGCCATATACGATTCTTTACCCATGGCTTCGAGAATGCCGAACAGCGTTGCAGCATCAGCGGCATTGGCATCGGCACCCTGTGCCGCAAAATTCCATTCGACGAACTCGTAATCGGCCTTGGCACTGAAAAAGCGCCAGGAGACGATACCGCTGGAATCAATGAAGTGTTCGACAAAGTTGTTAGGCTCCGTCACCGCATTGCTTTCAAACGTCGGCTGCGGCAAATCGTTAAGACCTTCAAAGCTGCGCCCCTGCAGCAACTCGGTCAGGCTGCGTTCTAGGGCAACTTCAAAGCTAGGGTGTGCGCCGAATGATGCGAAGACGCCACCTGTGCGTGTGTTCATCAATGTGACGCACATCACCGGATAAACGCCACCCAGCGAGGCATCTTTAACCAGCACTGGGAAACCCTGCGCTTCTAATCCCTCGATGCCAGCCAGAATGCCCGGGTATTGCGCCAGTATCTCTTGTGGCACATCGGGCAAGGCAATTTCATCTTCCAGAATCTGACGCTTGACTGCCCGCTCAAAAATTTCAGACAGACATTGCACCTGCGCCTCGGCCAGCGTATTGCCGGCGCTCATACCGTTGCTGACAAACAGGTTTTCAACAAGATTCGAAGGAAAATATACGGTCTCACCATCCGATTGACGCACATACGGCAAACAACAGAGTCCGCGCTCACGATTGCCGGAGTTGGTATCAATCAGGTTCGAGGCATGCAGCTCGCCGTCCGGGTTATAAATCTCCAGACAGTAATCATCAAGAATTTCCTTCGGCAAGGCATCTTTGCGGCCCGGTTTAAACCATCGTTCATCCGGATAATGCACAAAGGCGGCATTGGCGATGTCTTCGCCCCAATACGCGCCGGCATAGAAATGGTTATTGTTCAAACGCTCGATGTATTCGCCGAGCGCAGAAGCCAACGCGCTTTCTTTGGTTGAGCCCTTGCCGTTGGTAAAGCACATCGGTGAGTGGGCATCGCGGATATGCAAGGACCACACATTGGGGATAATGTTCCGCCACGAGGCAATTTCAATTTTGATGCCGATGTCTGCCAATAGCCCTGACATATTGGCGATGGTTTGCTCCAGCGGGAGATCTTTACCCGTTATGTATGTACCCGAGTCTGACGCAGGTTTTAAGGTCAGCAGCGACTGTGCATCGGCGTCCAGGCTTTCAACTTCTTCGATAACGAATTCAGGTCCAGTCTGCACCACCTTTTTAACGGTACAACGCTCGATCGACGCCAGAATGCCTCGACGATCTACTTCTGCGATGTCTGGCGGCAACTCGACCTGAATCTTGAAGGTCTGCTGGTACCGGTTTTCCGGATCAACAATATTGTTCTGCGAGAGACGGATATTTTCCGTCGGGATATTGCGTGTGTCGCAATACAGCTTGACGAAATATGCGGCACACAACGCAGACGATGCCAGAAAATAGTCAAAGGGGCCCGGTGCCGAACCGTCGCCCTTGTAGCGGATAGGCTGATCAGCAATAACCGTGAAGTCATCGAATTTGGCTTCGAGACGCAGTTTGTCGAGAAAGTTGACCTTAATTTCCATGGGAGACTTTTATTCGTGGAGCCCAGAACATAAAGCCCTGTCGAAACAGGGCCTCATATTTAATTAATCAATGATCTCTGCGAGCGTTATTCCCACTCGATCGTTGCCGGTGGTTTGCCCGAGATGTCGTACACAACCCGGTTAATGCCACGCACTTCATTAATGATGCGGTTGCTGACTTTGCCGAGCAGGCTATGCGGCAGTTCCGCCCAGTGCGCTGTCATAAAGTCCTGCGTTTCAACGGCACGCAAGGCAACGACGTATTCATAGGTACGGCCATCACCCATGACGCCAACGCTCTTAACGGGAAGAAAGACAGTGAAGGCTTGTGAGGTTTTTTCATACCAACCAGAAGCGCGCAGCTCATCAATAAAGATGGCGTCTGCACGGCGCAACAAGTCAGCGAATTCTTTTTTAACTTCACCCAGAATACGCACCCCTAGACCAGGCCCCGGGAACGGATGGCGGTAGACCATGTCATGCGGTAGACCAAGTGCAACGCCGAGTTCACGGACTTCATCCTTGAACAGTTCGCGAAGCGGTTCAAGCAGCTTGAGCTTCATGTGCTCTGGCAGACCGCCCACATTGTGGTGCGATTTGATGGTGTGCGCCTTACCGGTCTTGGCACCGGCCGATTCAATCACATCCGGATAAATCGTGCCTTGAGCCAGCCATTTGGCGTTAACCAGTTTCTTGGATTCGGCATCGAAGACTTCGACGAATTCACGACCGATGATCTTGCGCTTCTGCTCCGGATCACTCACACCCTTGAGGTGACCAAGGAACTGTTCTGATGCGTCCACATGAACAACCTTCACACCCAGACCGCGGGCAAAGGTTTCCATGACCTGCTCTGCTTCGTTCAGACGCAACAGACCGTTATCAACGAAAACACAGGTAAGCTGATCGCCAATGGCACGATGGATCAACGCAGCGGCAACGGAGGAATCGACACCGCCAGACAGGCCAAGAATGACTTCTTCTTTGCCGACCTGAGCGCGAATCTTTTCAACGGCTTCTTCCACGTAATTGGGCATAGTCCAATCACGACCACAACCGCAGATGTCATGCACGAAACGGGCAAACATGTCTTTGCCCTTAAGCGTGTGCGTGACTTCCGGGTGGAATTGCACGGCGTAGAAACCACGATCTTCGTCTGCCATGGCGGCAACCGGAGTCGATTCGTTATCGCCAATCACCTTGAAGCCTGGTGGCAACTGGGTGACCTTGTCACCATGGCTCATCCACACATCGAGTAGCCCATGGCCTTGGTCGTTTCCACGATCTTGCAGTCCTTCGAAAAGTTTCGAGTGACCGCGTGCACGCATTTCTGCATAACCAAATTCGCGCTTGTTGGAGCTCTCTACCTTGCCGCCCAGCTGTTCTGCCATGGTCTGCATGCCGTAGCAGATACCCAATACAGGGACACCCATCTCAAACACTGCTTGAGGCGCTTTCCACTCGGTAGCATCGTAAACAGAGTTCGGGCCTCCCGACAGAATAATGCCCTGCGGATTAAAGCTGCGAACAAAGTCATCGCTCACATCAAAAGGATGCAGTTCACAGTAAACCTGCTGTTCACGCACACGACGTGCGATGAGCTGCGTTAACTGGGAACCGAAATCAAGAATGAGGATCTTTTGATGCGAACGTGACATAAGGCTTAATTATTCAACGTGGTAGTTAGGGGCTTCTTTGGTGATCTGCACGTCATGGACGTGCGATTCACGCACACCTGCGGAGGTAATCTCAACAAACTGAGCCTGCTTGTGCATGTTGGCGATGGTGGCGCAACCCAGATAACCCATCGACGAGCGTAGGCCACCCATCAGCTGATGGATGACAGCCAGCACCGAGCCCTTATAAGGCACGCGACCTTCGATACCTTCCGGTACAAACTTGTCGACGTTGGCGGTATTTTCCTGGAAGTAGCGATCGCTAGAGCCTGCCTGCATGGCACCCAGCGAACCCATGCCACGGTAGCTCTTGTACGAACGGCCCTGGAATAGTTCGACTTCACCCGGCGCTTCTTCGGTACCGGCAAACAAGCCACCCAACATAACGCAATTGGCACCAGCAGCAATGGCCTTGGCGATATCACCCGAGAAACGGATACCGCCATCTGCCACTAGCGGCACACCGGTACCTTCTAGAGCCTTGGCGACGTTAGCGATAGCGGTTATTTGCGGCACGCCCACACCGGCAACGATACGGGTCGTACAAATGGAACCCGGACCGATACCGACCTTAACGCCATCGGCACCATGATCAGCCAGCGCGCGCGCGGCATCGGCCGTGGCGATATTGCCACCAATGACCTGAACATTCGGATAGTTCTTCTTAACCCACTGAACGCGATCCAGTACGCCTTGCGAATGACCATGAGCTGTATCAACGACGATCACGTCAACACCAGCTTCGGCCAGCAGTTCGACACGTTCTTCGGTACCTGCACCCACACCAACCGCAGCGCCCGCACGCAGACGACCAGCTGCATCCTTGGAGGCATTCGGGTGCTCCGTTGCCTTGAGAATATCTTTAACCGTTATCAGACCATGCAGCTGGAATTCATCATCAACAACCAGCACACGTTCGATACGATGCTGATGCATCAGCGCCTTGGCCTCTTCGATGCTGCCACCTTCACGCACAGTCACCAGACGCTTACGCGGCGTCATGATCTGACGAACCGCCTGATCCAGGTTGTCCTCGAAACGCAAATCACGGTTGGTAACGATACCGACGACCTTGCCGCTCTTATCCAGAACAGGTAGCCCGGAAATGCGATGCTGTTGCGTTAAAGCCAGCACATCGCGCACCATCATGTTCGGATTAATCGTAATCGGATCTTTCAGCACACCCGATTCATAACGCTTGACCTTGGCGACTTCGGCAGCCTGTTGCGCCGGTGTCAGGTTCTTGTGAACGATGCCGATACCACCCTCTTGTGCCAGCGCGATAGCCAGACGACCTTCGGTCACCGTATCCATAGCGGCTGAGAGCAGCGGTAAATTTAGCGAAATGTCACGCGTTAAGCGGGTTTGCAGTGAAACATCGCGCGGAAGAATTGCGGAGTGCGCCGGAACGAGCAAAACGTCGTCAAAGGTGAGCGCTTTCTGAATAAGCTGCATGGTGCCAAGCCCCAAGACACAAAACGATATTATACGGAACTATGCTCTTCCCGTCTTGCTCTTATGCCGCTTCTTATTGACATGCCAGCACTGCCAAAAGTCCATTTAGGCCTATGGGTATTAGCCCTGAGCCTGTTGCCATGCACTGCCCAGGCCCAAATCCAGACTGGCCGCCTAAGTGATGGCTCGCTCCTGATCTCTGATCAACCTTTACCCAAAGGCATCCAGGCCAACCCCCTGGCGCTGGACCCGCTGATGACGCTGCCACCCCCCGGGAAAGCAAGCCAGCTACCCGAATCCAGGGTGGCACCACCTGAAGCGCAGCTATCGGGCCCAAAACAGCGCCCAGAAGAGGCCGCCACATGCCGTGGCATTAATAAACGCTACAACGAAACCAAAACAACCCTTGAACAGACAGAACGGGATAAGGCCAGCGGCAAACTACTCATTCCTGATTCCGGGTTGGTAACAATGCGTCAGAACCTAGCCACCCTAGAACGTCTAAAGGCGCTTTGCCAGAAATAACGATTATTCGGCAGTATTCAATTCTGCCGCGCCCCGCTTCATAACCTTACCCTCGGCAGCCTTCTGACGGCGCACTTCTTTAGGGTCGGCAATTAACGGGCGATAGATTTCCACACGATCACGATCCCTTAGCACAGCATCCGCTTTCACTAGCTTGGCAAATACACCCAGCTTATTAAGACCACCCGGCTCAATTTCAGGGTATTTCTGCAGCAATCCCGAGGCTTCTACTGCCTGCAGGGCGGTTGAGCCCTCTGGCAGATCCAGGGTAATTAACTCCTGGCGATCCGCCAGCGCGTAACAGACTTCAATTTTCATGGTGCTTTATAAACCTGTGCCGCCCTCTGTACGAAGGCTTCTATGAAGGTATTGGCTATCCGGCTGAATACCGGACCAATGATCTTTTCAAATAGCTTACTGGAAAATTCGTAACTCAAGCGGAACTCGATCTTGCAGGCGTTTTCAGTAAGGGCTTTGAATTCCCAATGACCATCAAACCGTCTGAAGGGGCCATCAATCAGCTTCATGGTCATATGCGTCGGATAGACCTTGGCATTTTCCGTGGTGAAGTGTGATTTCACGCTGAGAAAGTCGATATGCAGGGTGGCCACTGTTTTATGGTCGTCTCTATATTTGAGCTCGGCTTTGGCACACCAGGGCAAAAACTGCGTGTAACTTTCCACATCATCGACCAGCGCATACATCTGGGCAGCGGAGTTCTCGATCAGTACGGTTTTCTCGACGAGCGCCATGGATACGCGTTGAATTCATGAAGGGTTGTAGAATGCCGTATTTTAGCGAATACCTGCACCAATGAGCATTGTTTCCAACAAGAAGGCCTTCCACGAGTACTTTATCGAAGAACAGTTCGAGGCTGGGTTGTGTCTGGAAGGTTGGGAATGCAAAGCCATACGCGCCGGTCGCATACAGATTAAAGAAGCGTATGTCGTTGTTTTAAATGGTGAGCTCTTCATTATCGGCATGCACATTACGCCGCTGATTTCTGCTTCGACGCACGTACACCCTGATGCGACCCGCACACGCAAACTACTTCTGAATCGCCGTGAAATTGATACGCTCATCGGTAAAGTAGAACGTGCCGGTTACGCGCTAGTGCCGATCGATCTGCATTACAACAAGGGACGCATCAAAGCGCAGATCGGTTTGGCTAAAGGTAAAAAACTGCACGATAAGCGTGACACCGAAAAAGAAAAAGACTGGAAGCGTGAACAAGGCCGCTTATTAAAGACACAGGTTCGTTAACCCAGAGGGTTCGGTAGCATGGTTATTTCTGATCAAATCATCCAGGCCAATGATGTGCTGATTTATGGTCTTGGCCTTGCAGCCTCGGTGGTTTGTGCGGTCACTGGCGTTCTCGTGGCCCGTGATAAAGGTGTTGATCTCTTTGGCGCCCTCATGGCCGGCCTGGCTACTGCGCTGGCAGGTGGTACGGTGCGCGACCTGCTTCTCGGGCGCAAGGTGTTCTGGCTTGCCGATGAAACTTACCTCCAGATTTCTGTGATTGCGGCAATGCTCACGTTCTTTATTACCCGCGTTCGCCACCTACCTGAAAAACTGTTTCTCATTCCAGATGCCATTGGTATGGCCTTGTTTGCCATTGTTGGCACGCAGGTGGCGCTCGACTGGAATATGCCCTGGCTCACTGCCAGTTTGCTTGGCGTACTAACGGCCGTACTGGGTGGCTTGCTGCGTGATGTGATGATTAACGAAGTTCCTCTCGTATTTACGAGTGAGCTTTATGCAACTGCGGCATGGATTGGTGGTATGACTCTGATCGCGCTAGATGCGCTGCACGTGGATACAACACTAGCTGCCTGGATTGCTATTTTTGTTGGGGTGGCTGTGCGAATGATTGCTATACGCTGGAAGGTTACCCTGCCCCGCTTTCATCATCGTGCATAAAAAACGGGATGCCGAAGCATCCCGTTTAGACCAAGTATTAACGCTTAGGCACGCTTGGCGATCTGCTGCCAGGTATCCACTACCGTATCCGGATTAAGCGACAGGCTGGTGATGCCCTTGTCGGTCAACCATTCGGCCAGATCCGGATGGTCTGATGGACCCTGACCACAAATACCAATGTATTTGCCGGCCTTGTTACAGGCTTCAATCGCACGCTCCAGCAGCATCTTTACAGCCGGATCACGCTCGTCGAACAGCGAGGCGACAAGTCCTGAGTCACGGTCCAGACCCAGCGTGAGCTGGGTCAGATCGTTCGAACCAATCGACATGCCGTCAAAGTATTCCAGGAACTGGTCAGCAAGCAGTGCATTGGATGGAATTTCACACATCATGATGAGCTTGAGATCATGCTCGCCACGGCGCAGACCATGGCCAGCCAGCAGCTTTTCTACCTGCTCGGCTTCACCCAGGGTACGCACGAATGGCACCATCAGCTGCACATTGGTGTAACCCATCACTTCACGGACAGTGCGCATGGCTTTACATTCCATAGCAAAACAATCCTGGAAGGTTTGTGCGATGTAACGCGAGGCACCGCGGAAGCCGAGCATCGGATTTTCTTCTTCAGGTTCGTAAAGATCACCCCCTAGCAGTTTGCGGTATTCGTTTGACTTGAAGTCTGAAAGACGAACGATGACAGGCTTAGGCCAGAAGGCAGCCGCAATGGTTGCAACACCTTCAACCAGCTTATCGGTGAAGAAGCTGACCGGATCTGCATAACCACGGGCACGACGCTGGATTTCTTCACGCTTGCTGGCAGGCAAACGATCAATTTCCAGAATAGCTTTCGGGTGAACACCAATGATGTTATTGATAATGAATTCAACGCGAGCCAGACCAACGCCTTCATGTGGCAACTGCGCAAAATCAAACGCCAGCTCCGGGTTGCCCACGTTCATCATGATTTTGACGGGAATCTCCGGCAACTCACCCAGATCGCGTGTGGTGATTTCATATTCCTGAGCCCCACGGTAGACGTGACCCGTATCGCCTTCGGCACAGGAAACCGTGACGATTTCACCTTCAGTGAGGGTTTCTGTGGCATCACCACAACCCACAATCGCCGGAATACCCAATTCGCGCGCAATAATCGCTGCGTGACAGGTACGTCCACCGCGGTTAGTGACAATTGCCGAAGCGCGTTTCATTAACGGATCCCAGTTGGGATCGGTCATGTCAGCAACAAGCACATCACCTGCTTTAACGGTGTTCATTTGCGACGGATCGTTTACAACGCGTACCGGACCCACACCCATCTTCTGACCAATAGCGCGACCTGATGCAAGGACCTTACCATAAGACTTCAGGGCAAATTTCTCGACCTTGTCTTTGGATTCCTGCGATTTCACGGTTTCCGGACGAGCCTGCAGAATGTACAGACGGCCATCAACACCATCACGACCCCACTCGATATCCATTGGGCGCTGGTAATGCTTTTCGATGATGTCGGCAAAACGGGCGAGCTCCAACACTTCTTCTTCACGAATCGAGAACTGGTTGCGCTCGGCTTCAGACACATCAACGGTATGTGTTGATTTACCAGCCTGATGATCCGTCGAGAAAATCATCTTTATCAACTTGGAGCCCAGGTTACGACGAATCACTGCCGGGCGGCCTTCGCGCAGCATGGGTTTATGGACATAGAACTCATCCGGGTTAACAGCACCCTGGACTACAGTCTCGCCCAAGCCATAAGAGGCCGTAACGAAAATGGCATCACGGAAACCCGATTCGGTGTCCAGCGTGAACATCACCCCCGCCGCACCCTTGTCTGAGCGCACCATGCGCTGGATACCGGCAGACAGTGCGACATCAGCGTGTGCGAAGCCCTTGTGAACACGATAGGAGATTGCGCGATCGTTATACAGTGACGCGAAAACTTCCTTAATGGCATGCAGAATGTTGTCGAGGCCAACGATATTGAGGAACGATTCCTGTTGCCCGGCAAAAGAAGCATCGGGCAAATCTTCAGCCGTTGCCGATGAACGTACCGCAAAGGATGCTTCCGGGCCACTTTCAGCAATCAGTGCTGCGTAATGAACGGCAATTTCCTTTTCGAGCTGCGGCGGAAAAGGTGTTTCTACCACCCAGCGACGAATCTCAGCACCTGCCTTGAGAAGTGCATCCACATCGTCTACATCCAGTGAATCCAGAATGGCGTTAATCCGTTCAGCCAGACCGTTATGCGCCAGAAAAACACGGTAAGCATCTGCCGTGGTTGCAAAGCCACCGGGGACACGAACACCTGCCGATGAGAGCTGGCTAATCATTTCACCCAACGATGCGTTTTTACCACCGACTTGCTCCACGTCTGACATGCGAAGCTCTTTGAAGTTAATCACTGAGGCGTTCATGAACGGTCCTTTAAGGTTGAAGTGCAATAGAAAATCAAGAAGTCGCTAAACGACGTTCGGCAGTTTCGCGCCGTGCCTGCGCCCGTTGTGCCTGGTTGAGCGTTTCGCGGAAAAATCCGGAGTGTGTGGCTGCCGCCTGGGTAGCCGCCGATGTATTCTGTTGACGTACGGCATCAACAATCGCTGTCCATTGATTGATCAACATGCGACTGGCCACCGGTACACTGATCAGTTCACCGAGATTGAACAGAATGTCTTTCTGGAGCAGGCCCTGGACCATCGACATCATGTGCGCTGCAAAGGCGTTATGCGCCGCTTCGGCAAGCGCCTGGTGAAATGCCAGATCAGCTTCGGTTACGGCTTCGGCGTTCAGTGTTAATACAGCAGCCTCGGCCGCCTTTAAACACTGATCCAGGCGTAACAGGTCTGCAGGCGTTGCACGTACCGCCGCCCAGGCGGCACATTGGCTTTCAAGCACAGCACGAAATTCCAATAGATCATCATTCAGCGCGGGATGCGATGCCAACATCTGAGCCCAGGGATCGGCCAGCGCATCGTTTAGCTGATCGGCAACAAAGGTGCCACCGCCTTGACGGCTAAAGAGCAACCCCCTGGAAGCAAGCTTCTGGATCGCTTCTCGCAGACATGGACGCGACACACCCATTTCC
>JBPCSW010000213.1:0-2804 GCA_051006675.1 Fluviibacter sp. | reverse complement strand
GCATTTTCGACATGCCGACTTCTATCATGGCTGATGGGATGGTCCTGTCGAACGAATACATGGTCACGCTGCAAACCAGCGTCTTCGGCGTCCCTCTCTATGGCGATGCGATGACGGTTGACGGCGCGGCCTATACCGTCCGCGAAGCGCGCCTGATCGACGACGGCAAGCTGGTGGAAGTGTTTCTGTCGAAGGTCTGAACCATGATTACCCCCGGCACCTACGACATCGTGATCCCGCAGAACGCCACGTTCTCGCGCACCTTCCAACTGAAGGATGGCGACGGCCTGCCGCTGAACATGACTGGGTACACGGTCGCGGCGCAGGTGTGGACGGCGGGCAAGGCGGCGAAACTCGCTGACTTCACGGTCGCATGGGTGAACCGCACCGCCGGATCGTTCACGCTGTCGATCAGCGCGGCCACGACCGAGGCGATGGGTTCTCCGGGGTATTGGGACTTGCTCGTCACGAACCCTGACGGCACCAAGGATTACTGGCTGCGCGGCGCGGCCACGCTGGAAACGGGATACACGGAATGAGCAGCGTCAGCGTTTCGGAGACTGTCGCGTCTGTAAGCGTGACGGTCACGGACAACGCTGTCGTTGTGCAGGCCGCGTCCGAACCCGCTATCGTCGAGGTCGTTGTTCCGGGGCCGCAGGGCGCGGCTGGGCCGGACGGTGCGCCGGGTGCAGCCGGACCCGCTGGCCTGACCGTCACCGATGCTACGGTCGTCGGCGACAACCTGTTCATTTCCCTTAACGACGGCACCGAGTTCGATGCTGGTAACGTGCGCGGCCCCGCAGGCCCGACCGGCGCGCAGGGGCCGCAGGGCGTGGCCGGACCCACCGGCCCGACCGGCCCGCAGGGCATCCAAGGGGTCGCTGGGCCGACCGGGCCGCAGGGCCTGAAAGGAGACACCGGCGACACCGGGGCAACCGGGGCCACCGGTCCGCAGGGGCCACAGGGCATCCAAGGGATCAAGGGCGACACTGGCGCGACCGGCCCGACTGGTGCCACCGGCGCGACTGGCCCCCAAGGCCCACAGGGCATTCAGGGCGTCAAGGGCGACACCGGGGACGCCGGCCCCGCTGGCCCCACTGGCCCTGCCGGACCCACCGGCGCGACCGGGGCGACCGGCGCGACTGGTGCGGGCGTGCCGATTGGCGGCACCACCGGGCAAGTGTTGGCGAAGAACTCCGCCACCGATTACGACGCGGCTTGGACGACGCCTTCGAGTTGCGGCGTGACCACGTTTAACACGCGCTCGGGTGCGGTGACGCTGACCTCTGGCGATGTGACCGGCGCGCTGTCCTATACGCCGGTCGATCCCGGCGCTGACGTTACCCTGGCCAAGCGCCTGACGCTGGCCCCGAGCGGCGTTTCGGCTGCGGCGTGGACGACGAGCGGCGTGGGGCTGGTGCAGTCTGCCGCGACGATCACCGACACGAGCAGCACCGGCACCGTGGCCAACGTGCGCATGAACAACTTTGGCGCGCAGACAATGGCCGCGACTAACGCGATCACCGTGACGACGCTGTTCGGCTCGTATTTCAACAATCCGGCGCGCGGGGCCAATGTATCGGGCAGCACGGTCTACGCGCTGGGCGCCGATGCGCTCTACGCGGGCAACACGCTGATCGTCGGCTCGTTTACGACCAATGCGGGCGTCACGCTGGGCAACACGTTCAGCACGATCACCATTGCCATCGGCAGCGCGGCAACGGCATCCGGGCAGACCAAGACGCTGACGTTCGGCGCGAACGGCGTTTCCGGCTCGACCACCACGATCACCATCGGCTCGGCCAACGGTACGAGTGTAACGGCCAATGGCGCGTGGACGTTCACACAGTCGCCCAAGGATGGCGTTTTCGCCATCACGGACGGCGCGTCGGTCGATATCAACCCGGCGAACGGCGGCATTCAGACCTGGACGCTGGGGGCCTCGCGCACGCCCACGGCTGCGAGTTTTGCCGATGGGCAGTCCGTCACACTGCTGGTGGACGATGGCACGGCCTATGCGATCACGTGGACGAGCGTTGCTGTGACTTGGCTAGACGGTGCTTCGGCCCCGACTTTGCAGACGACCGGCTACACGATCATCGAGTTGTTCAAGGTGGGCAGCACGATCTACGGGATGGCGAGGCGCTGATGTCACATAATGGCAGGCGCGGCATTTTGGGGCGCGGGGCTGGCAGCGGGAGCAATCCCACGCTGTCCTACAACGGCTGGACGAATGCAACGCCAGCGACGGCATCTTACACTTTTTCGGGCGTCCCGTTCGGCACGGCAGCATCGGGTCGCGTCGTCGTGATCGCAATCAACTATGCGCTGGTCGGCGCTCCGACAATCTCCAGCGTGACTATCGGCGGCGTTACGGCAACCTTAGCAGTAAAGGTTGTCGCCACATCCCAGCCGCGCATGTCGTATATCTACTATGCCGTAGTTCCGAGTGGAACTTCCGGCAACGTGGAAATTGTAACGAGTGCGGCAATTGGCCAGCTTACGAACGTGATTTCGTACTCGCTCTATGGATTGTCCAGTTCTGCACCGACGACAACTGGCGTGGCAAACAACGATACGCTTAGCGTCTCGCCGTCGCAAAGCATCACGCTGACGCCGTCCAGCGGCGGCCTGCTGGTAGCGGTGTTCAACTGCGCCGGCGCTGATGCGGGCGCGGCAGCGACATGGACAAATGCGACCGAAAATCTGGACGCACTCCAGACTGGCACGAACTTTGTCAGCGCGGCCAGCGCCACGAACCTTAGTGGGTCAAGCTTGACGGTTAGCGTCACGAATGCTGACAC
>JBPCSW010000212.1:0-3024 GCA_051006675.1 Fluviibacter sp. | reverse complement strand
GTGGTCTGCACCCAACACCTCATGCGCCACAATGGTGTTTAGAATTGCCTGGCGCTGCCCGTCATGAAAATTCAAACCATCTCGGGCGCTAACCATATCTTCACCAAACCACCATTTGAGTAGATCTGCGGTGGTCGGGGTAACCAGCTCTAGCAATTCTGCGCCGACAAGGTCCAAGCCGATAGTTAATCCGTTAGTCTTTTGGGCCAGCCCTTTGGCTAACGCCAGCTGATCAATTTGATCAACAACCTTTGTCATGACGCCTCCACAGTTGTCACAACTTCTGCTTCGAACCCAAACACGTCAACAACGCGCACACATACTTGGCGTGGTCCGGATTTAGACGGCGTAATGACTACTGCTTCGGAAACAACCCTTAGAGGATCATCATCGTTAGCCGTATTACCTCTGTAATCTTGCCAGACTGACCTGAACACCTTCCCGTCATAGTCTGGGTCAACCGCCCAGTATTCAATCAAGGCCAGCGGCTCTTTATTGGCCACAGCCTGTAGTCTTTGACGGTTTTCATCATCCAAATTTATGGCCTCTGGCGAAAGCAGCACATAATTTTTGAGTCTAATCGTCAGCTCGTCTTCCTCACCCTTGCGTATACATGACACAGGCTGAAGCGTCAGGTATTGCAACGACGAGAATCGGATCTTGCCCCTCAGATTATCAATGCCACCCTTCTTTTTCAGCCGATCCATGAGATCCGGCGGGATGACTAATACTTCTAGCCTGTCATCGTTGAGGGCTGTTATGGTCTCGCCAATTGAAGGCTCAAAGTTCCAGCCCAGCACCACGACGCGATCCCAACCGCCCATGAGCGAATCACGTTGCGCAATTGCTTTTTTAAGCGTGGCCGCTCCAGTCAACTTATTAGGCGAGTCAGCCAAAACCAAAGTCTTGCTGCCACGAGCATTGCCCACAGCGAACGCCGAGATCTGACCCAAATTGCGCTGCGGATTAACATCCAGTGGCAATGGCAACGCACCGTAAAGCGACAAGACAATCTGCGACAAATCGCCTATTCGGAAATCTCGGCCCAAATGGGCTTTAGCAGCTTCGACTTGATAATCACCGATTGCTTGATAGAAGAATGGCTTTGCTTCTTGGTCAATCAAGCGCTTTCGCATAACCATGCATGCAGGCTTACCAATGTCAGTTGTAACCCATCGAAATCCCAGCTTTTCCGCTACAGCAGCAGTAGTGCCAGAACCGCCATTAAAGTCTGCTACCAAGCCTCCTGATTTACAGGATGCTCTGATAATTCGTTCTAACAACGCCGCTGGTTTTTGAGTACCGTACCCCACCCGCTCTTTTGCTGATGAGTTCAAAACTGGAATTTCCCAGACGCTATCAATTGGTTTGCCACGAGTTATAACATCATCGACATATCGCCGATATCTATCTTTTCCTTTTCCTCCGTCTGTGAGAATGTATTCACGGCCTTCCTCGTCTATCATTACATCGTGGCGATGCTCAATGAATTCCTCTTTAGTCCAATGAGATGTATTTTCAAACAGACTGGATTTCTCGGATTTCGAGTAAAAAAACAATGTGTCGTGCTTCCTATCAAATTGTTTATCTCTAGGTTCGGTTCGTTGCCCATAGTGCCAAATGATTTCATTTCTGAACTGGTTTTTTCCAAACAACTCATCCATTAGAAGCTTGACGTAATGACCCACATGCCAGTCCAGATGCACATAAATGGAACCCGTATCCGCCAGCAACTCTCGCATCAGGATCAATCTAGGCGTGATCATTGCCAAATATGAGGCTGTTCCATCGCTCCACATATCTGAATAAGCGAACTGTTCAATTACTGTTGGCTTTTGCTCAATCTCCACGCCGGGTAGCGTGACCTTGGTTCGATAATCTGCCTTAGAGTCAAAAGGCGGGTCGATATAAATCAAATCAACTTTGCCTCTAAGGCTGGGTGTATTTTCGTCTCCCGCCAACAGCGCAGCCATCGCCATCAGGTTGTCGCCGTAAATCAGTCGATTGACCCATGGTTGTTCAGCCGCCCCTAGTTGCCCTTGCCCATCGTCAATCAGGCTGGATTGGCCGGGAGCAAAAACTTCCCGCTGATTGTTGCGCCTCTGTTGGGCTATCCAATCCTGCGCTTTGCTGTCACGAGCCGGCAAGACGACTTCTCGCGTTTGCAAACTCACGCGATGGCGACTTTCAAGGCCTTCGAGGATGCGTTCGGCTTGTTGCCGCCCTTTGGCGACAATCTCCGGGAGTTGTTCTAGTAGTGATTTGGCCATGAACTTATTGTTCAAACTGAAATGAACAATAAGTTTAAATCTAAATGAACAAAGAAGCGCGGTATCAGACCATCAATCGGTACTTTCTGTTCATGGACGAAAAAGCCGAATTCTGTAAACGCCTAAAAGAAGCTGTGATTTCAGCCGGTTACGCTTACCGCCCCATAGTGATCGAACGTGAGTTCAATACTCGATACTGGGGGCGCCCAATTTCCGTGCAAGCTGTTCGACGGTGGATGAATGGCGAAGCCATTCCCTCACAAGACAAACTCCAAGTGCTGGCCGAGTGGCTACAGGTTGAACCACACGTTCTACGATTCGGGGGCGAGGCGACGCTTCATGCAACCACAAAGAAAAAACAGTGGGAGGCCGCACTTACCGGCCCCGAAAAGGACGTACTGCTGGCTTATTTGAACTTGCCAGCACCAGAACGAAAGACTGTTCGAGAAGTTATTTTGGCTTTCAAGCGCAGTTGCGAGAAAACCTAACGCAGGTCTCGGGCTAAGGAAGCCTGCTCAACTCAGGCAACCCATGCGCTGCCCTTGCCCGTGTGCATTGATCGGTAGGTTTGCCGTCTGCGTCGTAGGGTTCGAGTTCTCGGCAGACTGAGGGGCGGTTTTCGTAGATACCGCAGAGTGCGCCAGGGATCTCGCCTTGGAGTTGTTCGCAACGCGGCGCTTTGCTGCTCGTGCCGCGCATACAGCGTAGGGTGGGCGTGAGTTGTTCCGTGGTGTCGGCAGGTACCCAACCACCC
>JBPCSW010000211.1:0-5903 GCA_051006675.1 Fluviibacter sp. | reverse complement strand
GCTTGGCGGTGATCACCTGACGTGAAATCGACTCCTTGGCAAATACCAGGTTCTCACGCAACGTGAATGCTTCCTGCTCTTTAAGCGTCAGCCGTTCTCCGAGGCTAGCGCGCGCCTGGGCAACACGAACCAAGCCGACCTTCACAGATTCGGCAATCTCCGACAACCGCGCCGCACCCGGTTTGGGGGTACTGTAAAGCTCCGCTCGGGCATCCCAGACTTGTAGCGCATAGCCGCCCATTTCGATCATCTGGCGCAATCGATCCACGTCGCTGCGGGCAGCAGCTTCATTGGCCTGGGCGATCTCCAGGTCGGCTCTAGCTCTTACCAGACGGTCTACCGGCGTTTGCTTTTGATCGAGTGCCTGATAGTCTGCCTGAGCCTTATTTAGGCGACTCAGTGCCAGCCCGGCTTTATCTAGCGCCGTGAGTTCCTGATCGCGATTGCGATCAATAAGCAATTGAAGGTCTCCCTTGGCATTTGCCAAAACCTCGGGTGTCAGCACGAAGCGGCCATCGTAATAACTCCAGGTCTTGGCAGCAGAGCTGAGCTGAATCTCCAATAAAGTCAGTTGTTTTTCCTTGAGCCGTTTTTCTAGATCGGTTCTTGACAGTAACGATCCCTTAAAGGCTTGAGTCATTTTGGCGTCATCCAGAGACTTCCTCTGGGAGTCGGTGAGCTTGGTTGAATCACTGCCCAGCTTTTCCTGCATCTGACGCAGCCGCACATCTGCATCGGCTTTCTCACGCCCATATGTTACTAACTGTTCCGTCAGACCATCAATATCGCGGCTGAGTTGAGCGATACTTGATTCGTGCATCGCCATATCGTTCTTAACCTGATCTCCTTGCGTTATCGGCCAGGGCGGATTTCCCGCGGGGGCAACCCATCCATCGCGCTGCTGCTTTGCATCAAGAATCTTCTGGTTCAAAACCTGTAACTGCTTAATCAGGTCGATTTGCTGCGCATAACGATCGGCTAAGGTTTGCCGTTGATTAAACTGTTTGAGCAGATCGCTGCGCGTATCGTTTGAGAGATTGGGCTGTTTGAGTCGCTCCTGCAGGCGGTTAATAGCCCCTTGGGTTTCGCCCAGGCGCGACTGGGTGTCAGCCAGCTCCTTGTTCAGGTCCACAACGACCGTCTCTTTCGGCGCGTTCGCGGCAGCCGGTGCCAGGCTCTTGCCGGGTAGCAGCGAAGGAATCTGAGCGTAGGCGCTAGAAAGAACAGAAAGAAGCAGGGTGACCGCTACAGCGGCACGAAATCGATTTGGCATAGGGATATGCTGTTAATTCTTGGCCCCATAGTCTGCAGGACAAGGCCCTCAATGTAAACAGAACGGGGTTTACCCCCTTGGTAGCAGTAGGTTTTTGTAGGAAATGGCAAGCGCCATAAGAGACTATCTAGGCTTAGTTCATGTAGGCCTAAATAACCGGAACAAGGAGTCATCATGAAGATCAAATCAACCATACTCTACATCGCCACCGTATCAACACTTGCCGCCTGTGCAACACCGACAGAGTTACGTGGACGTCAAGTCACCTTCGCTGCATCAAGCCTGGCACCGAATGCCCAACAAACTCTGACGTGTGTCGCTAATGGATGGGAAAAAGCGACTCAACAACCTGTGAGTGTCTCTAGGTTTGAAAATGGCTACACCGCTGTAGCCCAATCCAAAACCTTGTTTGGCACCAACACTGACTTTGTCATTGACTCGGGTAATGCCCGAACCGGCGGTGCCGTGTTCCAACTTTGGTCAACCATGAGTAAAGATTCGACCGACAAGCTCATTGCCATTATTCAGCCTTGCCTGTGATGTGCGGTCGGTTGTTGTAATACACGGGGCTTAGTTGCCCCGTTCACTGATTAAATTACTGCACCAGGGTGGCTTTCATGGGCAAGAATGTCGCACAAATCGTCATTGAGGTTTTAGAGTCTGCAGGGGTCAAAAACATCTACGGCGTGGTTGGTGACACACTGAATCACGTTACAGACGCTATTTCAAAAAGCAAAATCGATTGGGTTCATGTGCGGCATGAAGAAGTCGGTGCGTTTGCTGCCGGTGCCGAATCTTATGTCCGTGGTAACCTCGCCGGCTGCGCCGGGTCATGCGGCCCAGGCAGCCTTCATTTGATCAACGGAGTTTACGAAGCGCACCGCAGTCGTATTCCATTAATTGTTATTGCCAGCCAGATGGAAACGATCACCCTGGGCACCGACATGCCCCAGGAAGTCGACTTCAAAAAAGTGTATGCCGACTGCTCTGTGTTCTGTGAGCAAATCAATAATCCAGAACAAGCTCGACAGTTAACGGTACTTGCCTGCCAAGCAGCGATCAGTCGCCAGGGGCCAGCTGTTCTGATTCTTCCAGTGGATATCAGCATGGCCGAGCCGAAAGATGTGGTGGGCTATGCAACACACTTTCCCAAACCCATTCGCCGCCCGAATGACGAAGAACTCAAGCAAGCTGCGGCCATCATTGCTCAAGGCAAGAAAGTTGGGATTTATGCAGGAATGGGCTCGGAAGGTGCGCACGATCTTTTGGTAGCGCTCGCCAAAAAGTTAAATGCTCCCATTGCCCATACATCCCGAGCCAAAGATTTTGTTGAATACGACAACCCCTATAACGTCGGTATGACCGGCTTACTGGGTGTGCACTCGGGTTTTCACATGATGAATCACTGCGACACCCTCATTCTGCTGGGTGCCGATTTTGCTTGGGGGCAGTTCTATCCACAACATGCCAGGATCATTCAGATTGATCGTGATGCCTCTCGACTTGGCCGGCGCCATCCAGTGACTTTGGGCCTTGAGGGTGATGTCATTCCTAGCCTTGAAGCACTTTTACCCCTACTTGGCGAACAATCGGATGATAGCTTCATGCAGGAATGCCTAAAGGAACGCGAAGACACCCTCAAGAGTCTGGCTGCCAAAGAAATTCCTGGAGATGCCGGATCCATTCATCCGGAATACCTGACGAGGCTCTTGGATCAATATGCCGCAGAGGATGCCATCGTCACGGGCGACTCTGGATCGGCAATGGTCTGGGTACTGCGTCACTTCAAAGCCAACGGAAAACGCCGAACCCTACTCAGCTTGCGTCATGGCTCAATGGCCAATGCTATGCCCATGGCTCTGGGCCTCAAAAAGGCGTTTCCTAACCGTCAGGTCATCAGCTTGTCGGGTGATGGCGGCCTCGCAATGCTCATGGGGGATCTCCTGACGATTCGCCAGGAAAACCTTCCCATCAAGATTGTCGTTCTCAACAACAGCTCGTTGAACTTCGTCGAACTGGAAATGAAAACCGAAGGACTACTTAACAACTACACCGATCTGAAGAACCCGAGTTTTGCTGCCGTTGCCAAGGCAGTTGGCATTAAAGGCTACGAAGTCAAAGATCCGGCAGAACTCGAGCAAACGGTCAAAGCGTTTCTAGCTGACCCTGAGCCAGGCTTGCTAGACGTCTACACCAACCGCTACGAATTAGTGATGCCACCAACAGTGACCGTTCAAAACGTCACTGGCATGGCTACCTACATGGCTAAAGCAGTTGTGGGTGGCCGCTTTAAAGAAGCAGAAACTCTCATGAAGAATGCAATCAAGACCATCATCAACTAATGGAGGATCGCTCACGATGATTACAAAAGCCAAAGCAGGTGTCGTTTCTCTATTGGTTTCAATAGGGCTCTTTGCAGGCACCGTGCTGGCAGAGCCCACCGTACCGCCTTTCTATCAAGCCGCCATGCAGATTAAAGCTGAAGGAAGACTCGGCCAGATCGTAATGAATGAGAAGGTCGCTACCTCAATCCCGGATGCTCAGGCCTGGCGCATTGCATACATATCTTCAGATTTGAATGACAAAAAAACCATCTCGACGGGTCTCGTGGTTGCCCCTACTGGGGCAGCTCCTGCAGGGGGTAGACCCATCATCTCGTGGTCACATGGCACCACAGGAAACGCGCAGAATTGCGGTCCTTCGCAGGTTGAAAACCCCGCGCGATCACTCAACCAATATTTTCTAGTTAATGGTAATTCCTGGACTGATTACGGTCTGCCAAGTCTAGAGCAGTTCATCAAGGATGGTTACATTGTAGTTGGTACCGATTATCAAGGTCTGGGCGGTGGCGGTCGCCACCAATATGCTGTTGCAAAGACTAACGGACGGGATGCAATTAATGCCGCCCGTGCTGCGGGCTCAATGAAAGAAGTCAGTGCTGGTAAAAAAACCGTGATGATTGGTTGGTCACAAGGCGCAGGCTCGACTGCAGGCGCATCGTCTCAGGCCGAATATATCACTCAGAAGGGCACCGCTTTTGATGGCCTCGAGATGCTTGGCTTCGTCGCGATGTCTATCCCCGATCTCGCGATGTACGCCCCAGCGACGCTTGATCAAACCGGTGCCACAAAAATGGTGAATGATTTTGCGAATGCCTGGTCGGTTGATAGCTTCGCCTTCGCTCATATGTCCATGAACCTCTGGGGAACTCAGGCAGCCTATCCAGACAAACTCAAACTCAGTGACATCTTCACAGACGAAGGTGCCAAAGTTCTTGACGAGATCTATCTCAACAAATGCGTACACGTAGCCACGGATACCATTAACTTTAACTACGGCTCGTCATACAAAAACTTGTTACGGAAAAACCCTCAAAACACTATTGCCTGGGCCCAGGCCATTATTGATGGCTCCGTCGATAACACTGCAAAACCGATTGCACCGCTGTTGATCCTTTACGGCAACAAGGACACAACCTTGCCGCCCGTGATGGGTGAATACTATCGCAAAAAGGTCTGCGCTCTAGGTGGCAATGTAGCCCGGGTTCAGTTGCCTGGCGATCAGAATCACTTTACGACTCCACCCGTTTCTGTACCTTTTTATCTATCATGGATCAAAGATCAGATTTCAGGGAAGCCTGCCGCTGACGGCTGCACTGCTGAAAACGTCATGTAGTTAATGCAGCCAAATTATTTAGAACCTCGTTAATGTAATTTATAAGGAACACACAATGCCTAACCCTAGCGTTGCGCTTTATCTTGCACAAAGACTCTCTGATCTGGGTATTGACCGAGTTTTTGGCGTCCCTGGGGACTATGCATTTTCGTTCGATGACGCGGTCGAAGAATGCTCAGCACTCAAATGGGTCGCCTGCGCCAATGAACTGAATGCCTCTTATGCTGCCGATGGCTACGCCCGCCGGTTTGGTGCGGCTATTTTGAGCACGACATATGGTGTCGGTGAGCTCAGTGCACTCAATGGTGTCATGGGTTGTTACACCGAGCGCGTACCGGTATTTCATGTTGTCGGTGCCCCTTCTCGCCGTATTACCCATCAAAAGCTGATTACCCACCACACCCAAGGTGATGGCGTGTTTGGGAATTTTGAGCACCTGTCTCAATCTGCATGCTGCGTGTCTACCGTTCTGACGCCCGCGAATGCAATTAGCGAAATTGAACGCATGATTGCAGAAGCGCTTAAGAACGCACGCCCCGCTTATATTGTGGTTCCCATGGATTCGGGTAGAACCCCAGTCATCGGCACCCCGGTCAAAGGCGTACCAATCGCAATGATCCAACGTCAGACGGCAGCACCGAGTGAGGTTGAAGCTGCTGCAGACGCGGTTATGAGCGCATTAATTGCTGCCAAAAACCCGATGGTGTTGCCCTCAATGCTACTGCAACGCTATGGACTCAAAGACAAGCTGGTCGGTTTTTTAGACAAAACTAATTTGCCGTTTGCTCTAACGCCTATGGATAAGGGACTGGTCAATGAAAATCACCCAGGCTTCGTTGGTATGTACAAAGGCGGTTCGTCGACGCCACCGTCGACGCAAGATATTGTCGAATCAGCTGATTTGATACTGGATCTCGGCGGCGTTGTTTTTGAAGATCTCAATACCGGTCTGTGG
>JBPCSW010000210.1:0-2860 GCA_051006675.1 Fluviibacter sp. | reverse complement strand
GTATGCTCTTTATGCCTGCAAGCTATGCGGCTTCAGCAAAAGATAAAGATGGACGGTTCCTTAACCGCTATGCAGACCTCTCAAAAAGCGAACACTTTTTGCGCTGGCAATGGACTCGCATCACTGATGGCCTGCCCAAGCCCCCCAAAAAGCCCACGCCCCAAACCCCCGTTAATCTAAGCCGCCTAAATAACCCTCAGGGTGATGCCCAGGTAACATGGATTGGCCATTCCAGCCTGCTCTACCAGAGCGATGGTAAGAACTTTCTGTTCGACCCCGTCTATGCCGAGTACGCATCACCCGTGCCGCCGCTCGGCCCCAAGCGGGCGCAAGAGCCCGGTATCCCCTTTGTGGATTTGCCGCACATTGATGCCGTGTTCATTTCGCACAACCACTACGATCATCTGGATCTAGACACCGTGCGCCGCCTCGCGCTGCAATCCGGCGGCTCACCCGTGTTTTATGTACCGCTTGGTGTTGACTTCTGGTTTGCTGAAAATGTTCCGGGCACCCGAATTGGCGGTAGCAATCCAAACGTAATCGCCATGGATTGGGATGAGGTGAAGCGCATTGATACAGCACGCAGCTCTTTCACCATAAAATTCCTGGCCGTGCAGCACTGGTCTGCCCGTTCGCCTTTTGACCGAAACAAAACCCTGTGGGGCAGCTGGCTGATTGAGCAGCCCAACTTCCGCTTCTGGTTTGCGGGTGATTTGGCCTACTCACCTGACATCGACGATATCGCTAAAGCGCATGGCGGGTTTGATCTGGCCGCTATCCCTATCGGGGTTTACGACCCGCGCTGGTTTATGAAGCGCGCGCATATCGACCCGCACGAAGCCATTGAAACTTTCAAGACGGTCAAAGCCAAACGCGCCATAGGCATTCACTGGGGCACCTTCGATGGCCTCAGTGATGAATCGCTTGATCAACCCCCAGAAGCTTTGGATCTTGCAAGAAAAGCCGCCAACGTTTCTCCGGATGATTTCATGCTGTTCAGCATCGGAGAAACCCGCTCATTCAACAGTAACAAACATTAGTACCCACAGAGTCGCCCTGTCATGCCTAAAACACACTCACTCCTGTTTGCTGCCTGCCTAACGTTAGCCTGCAGTTTTGCGGCTGCGGCCGATTTTGAGCAAACGCTGGAACTGCAAGGCATCAGCTTTAAAGTACATGCGACCAACAAGGGTTCGATCAACACGCTGACCATTAAGCCCAAAGGGCTGAAGCTGGATAACAAGACGATCGCCCGGGAAATTAACGGTACGGTGGCAGAAGCCGAAGTGGCTGATATGAACGCCGATGGCTCGCCCGAAATTCTGGTGTACACCGTGTCTGCCGGTTCAGGAAGTTATGGTGGCGTGGTGGGCTATGCGGCCAATCACAAGAAGTCGCTCACGCCGATTTATCTACCTGAGCTTTCGGATGATAAAGAAGCCAATACCGGTTATATGGGGCATGATGAATTCTCGGTCGTCGAAACACGACTTGCGCGTCGATTCCCGATTTATCGCCCGGGTGACACTAACAGCAACCCAACCGGTGGATTACGCCAGTTGTATTACGTGCTGACATTGGGCGAAGCTGGTTGGATGTTAAAGCTCGACGAAATCGTTAATTTCAGCCCGGAAGATCTTGCTGAAAATTGACCATCGGGTATACCTAAGCCTAGGGGACCTTAAAAAAATCGCTCGTTTCGACACAGCCGCCCCAGTTCGCTTGCAACCGACTGATTTATAACAACTATTTTATATTTGGTTTTTCGTTTCGTGGCACGATCGACACCCAAAGTCTTAAATTTTCTGTTTTCGCTTAAACTGCTGAATCGTTGCCCTCGTTCACGACTCATCCCATGGATCTATGTGCATGACTCAAAAAAACTGCCCACTCTGTCAGACTGACGGCGAAGATATTCTGTTTAATAATGCGCTCTATCGCATCGTTGCGGTAAATGATCCAGCATGGCCGGGGTTTTGCCGGGTGATTATGAACCGTCATGCAGCAGAAATGACGGACTTACCTATTGAAGATCGATCGGCGATTATGAAGGCCGTTTGTGTGACAGAAACGATTTTGCGCGATCTGATGCACCCAGACAAAATTAATCTGGCCAGTTTGGGCAATGTGGTGCCGCATGTTCACTGGCACATCATTCCTCGCTGGAAAGAGGATTCGCACTTTCCCGACCCGATCTGGGCGAATGCCAAGCGCGAGTGGACTAATAAACCGACGGTGGACAACCAGGAAATTGCTGCCCGCCTGAAGGCCTGTCTTGGTTAATTATCCGGCGCTTTGATACCCGGATGTTTCACGTGAAACATCCGCTTAATCCATTTATTCCGCTTAGCTGATTTTACTGACCCCAGGCAACTGACAAGCAAGAATGGCCTGACGAACTGCATCTATGGCTTTAGGGCGAGGAAATGTAGCGCGCCAGGCTAGCCCAACCATTCGACCTGCCGTATCTGATGCTAAATCTACGCCCTGTTTCTTAGCCGCATGTGCAAAGGGCAGCACTTTAACCATCGGTTCTTTAGTCATCAGCGGATCGGCTGCCGAGCTAGGCATAACAGCGATCCCTGCCCCGCTTGCCACCATGTGGCGGATGGTTTCCAGCGAACTCCCTTCCAGAGAACCGGCCAGTCCTTCCGCCCGCTGCAGGCGAGGACAGGCTTCCAACACCTGATCCCGGAAGCAGTTGCCGCTACCAAGTAATAGTAAATTCTGCCCATCGAGCTCGGCGTTACGGATTGATTGACGGCCTGCCCATTCATGCCCGGCGGGCACAACGACCCGGAACGGTTCTTCATACACTCGCTGACTCACAACCCCTGGCACCTCCACAGGCAATGCCAGA
>JBPCSW010000209.1:0-11716 GCA_051006675.1 Fluviibacter sp. | reverse complement strand
GTAACCGGTTATTTAACGCGCATGCCAGCCTGTGCGCCAGAATCAGGGCTCAGAATGTAAAGGCCGGGCTGGTTGCCTTCGGTGTCGGAGGCCGCTAGAACCATGCCCTCGGACAAGCCGAACTTCATTTTGCGCGGGGCGAGGTTGGCGACCATCACGGTGAGGCGGCCGACCAGTAGTGCCGGGTCATAGGCCGATTTGATGCCGGCGAAGACCTGGCGATACTTTGGCTGATTGTTTTCGGTTTCGCCAATATCAAGTTGCAGGCGAATGAGCTTGTCGGCGCCTTCGACATGTTCGGCATTGACGATTTTGGCAATGCGCAGATCTACTTTGGTGAAGTCGTCGATGCTGATGTGCGCGCCTTCAGCGTTCGCGTTAGCTTCCGGTTTCTGATCCACGGCTTTGTTTGCTTTCTTCTCGGCTTGTTTGTCTGCTTTGGGAGCTTCGCTGCTTTGCAGGGATGCCGCGTTCGCCGCGATGAGGGCGTCGACCATGGGTCGCTCGATCCGGTTCATCAAATGGCTATAGTCGTTGATGCCATGACCGGCCGGCAAGGGCTGGCGGGCATCAGCCCAGGTGAGTGGGGCGCCATTAAAGAAGGTTTCGATCTGGCTGGCAACGGCCGGCAATACTGGCTTCAGTAGGACAGAGAGGCTGCGGAACAGGTTGAGCGCTGTTGTCGCAACGACATGGAGCTGTTCGCGCTGTTCCGGGTCCTTGGCCAGTAGCCAGGGTTGTTTATCGTTGACGTAGAGGTTGGCCTCATCGGCCAGATGCATGATCTGGCGCATGGCGCGCGCGCTATCCCGGGCTTCCATGGCTGCGGCCACTTCGGCCAGGGCTTCGTCCGTGATGATGCGGTCAAATACCGCACGATCTGTTTCGCCGAGCGCCCCTTCGAATTGCTTTTTGATAAATCCGGCACAACGGCTGGCGATGTTGACGTATTTGCCGACCAGATCACTGTTGACCTTGGCGATGAAGTCATCGAGGTTGAGGTCGATGTCTTCCATGGTGCCGTTGAGCTTGCTGGCAAAGTAGTAACGCAACCATTCCGGATTCAGCTTCTGCTGCAGATAGCTCTCGGCAGTAATGAATGTACCGCGCGATTTGGACATCTTGGCGCCATCGACGGTCAGGAAACCGTGCGCACAGATGCGGGTGGGTACGCGGAAGCCGCCTTCATGCAGCATGGCCGGCCAGAACAGCGCATGGAAGTAGAGGATGTCTTTACCGATGAAGTGAATCAGTTCGGTTTTGGCATCCGGCTTCCAGTAGGCGTCGAAATCCAGGCCTTCCATTTTGGAGAGTGCTTTGAAGGCCCCCATGTAACCGATTGGGGCATCAAGCCACACGTAAAAGTATTTGCCTGGTGCATCCGGGATGGCAAAGCCGAAATACGGCGCGTCACGCGAGATGTCCCAGTCACTGAGTTTGTTCTCGCCGGCGGCGCCCAGCCATTCCTGCATTTTATTGGCGGCTTCGTGTTGCAGGACGGGGATGCCGTCTGGCGCACTACGGGTGAAGTCGCGCAGAAACTGCTGGCAACGTGGATCCGACAGTTTGAAGAAATAATGCTGTGAGGGCTTCAGTACCGGGATACTGCCCGACACAGCCGAGCGCGGATTTTTGAGTTCCGACGGTGTGTAGGCGGCACCGCAGGATTCGCAGTTATCGCCGTATTGATCGGCGGCGCCACATTTGGGGCATTCGCCTTTGATGAAGCGATCCGGCAAGAACATGCCCTTTTCTTCATCGTAGTACTGCTCGATTTCGCGCACGTCGATCAGGCCGGCATCCCGCAGATTCCGGTAAATGGTTTCGGCGCATTCGCGGTTTTCGTCGCTATGTGTGGAGTGATACAGATCGAAGGCGATGTTAAAGCCGGTGAAATCACGCAAGTGTTCCTGGTGCACGCGAGCAATCAACGCCTCGGGGGCGATGCCTTCATTCTGCGCGCGTAGCATGATGGGTGTGCCATGTGTATCATCGGCGCAGACATAGGTGGCCTGGTTGCCAATGAGCTTTTGAAAGCGCACCCAGATATCGGTTTGAATATATTCAACCAGATGGCCCAAGTGGATGGCCCCGTTAGCGTAGGGCAGCGCGGAAGTGACGAGCAGAGTACGTTTCATGGACGCAATTTTAGCCGATCAGCGTGCATTGGCAGGCATTTTTAACGAATTTACAGGTTGATACGGCGTAAAATTGACGCAGACGAGAGTTTTTATCCCAAGTAGATGAAAACCGCGAGTTCCCCTTCAAACAACGGAGTTCTTATGAGTGCTTCTGATCAACAGGCGCTGTTAGCGCAGGCCGGTGACATTCTGGCGGGCTTGATTGATCCCGTAACGGAAAAGCCCTACTGGGCTGCGAATCAGGTTGGCGGTGCCTTGGTCTTACGGGATGGAGTGCTAACGGTGCGCGTTACGGTGGGCTACCCATCGGTATTGGCCGCTGCGTCGGTTGAGTCACACATCAAGGCGGCGCTGGTTGCGCTGAGTGGTGCGAGCATCAAGGTAGAGGTGCATAGCCAGATCGAATCCCACGTAGTGCAACGCAATTTGCCTTTGCTCAAAGGCGTTAAGAATCTCATCGCCGTGGCCTCTGGTAAGGGTGGCGTGGGTAAAAGCAGTACGGCCGTGAATCTGGCGCTGGCTTTGTCGAAGCATGGTGCCAAAGTGGGTTTGCTGGATGCGGATATCTATGGCCCATCCATACCGCAGATGCTGGGCATCGGCGGTCAACAACCGCATTCGCCAGATGGCAAGCATATCGAAGCACTCCGCGCGCATGGCATCGCGCTGATGTCGATCGGATTCCTAGTGGATGCAGAGTCGCCGATGGTCTGGCGTGGCCCAATGGTCACTTCTGCGCTGGAGCAATTGCTGCGCGATACGCTGTGGGGTGAGCTGGACTATCTGGTGGTGGATATGCCACCGGGTACCGGCGACATTCAGCTGACGCTGGCCCAGAAGGTGCCGGTGACCGGTTCTGTGATCGTCACGACCCCCCAGGACATTGCCTTGCTGGATGCGCGCAAGGGGATCCGCATGTTCGAAAAGGTCGGCGTGCCGATCCTGGGCATCGTCGAGAATATGTCGCTGCATATTTGCAGCAACTGCGGCCATGCCGAACCGATTTTCGGCGAGGGGGGCGGTGCAGCACTGGGGTCGGATTATCAGGTGCCCTTGTTAGGTAAATTGCCGCTGGATCTGCGGATTCGGGTGGGTTTAGATGCTGGGCAGCCAATTGTGGCGGCCGATCCGGATTGCGCCATTAGCCAGCTGTATCTGGACATTGCCCTCAAGGTTGCAGGGAGTGTTGCGGCCAGAGCCAGGGATATGAGTCATAAATTCCCCAAAATCGTCATTGAATAAGCCGATTTGCCCTGATTTTGCTTTGGCCGCGGTACAATTTCTGCCAAATTTGTGAAACTTTATGAACTGAATCCCCACCGGGGAGAGTGTTGGAGCAGGTATGAGCATCAAGTCTGATAAGTGGATCCGTCGCATGGCCGAGCAAGAGGGCATGATTGAGCCGTTTTCACCGGATCTCGTGCGTGAAGTGAATGGCCAGAAGATCGTTTCCTATGGCACCTCCAGCTACGGTTACGACATCCGCTGTGCTCGCGAGTTCAAGGTGTTCACCAACATCAACAGCACCGTAGTTGATCCGAAAGCCTTCGATCCGAAATCTTTCGTGGAAATCGAATCCGATGTCTGCATTATTCCGCCGAATTCGTTTGCGCTGGCGCGTACAGTGGAGTACTTCCGTATTCCACGCAGTGTGCTGACCGTTTGCCTGGGCAAGAGCACCTATGCCCGCTGTGGCATCATCGTTAACGTGACGCCATTTGAACCCGAGTGGGAAGGCTACGTGACGTTGGAGTTCTCGAATACGACGCCGCTCCCTGCCAAAATTTATGCGGGTGAAGGTTGTGCCCAGGTGTTGTTCTTCGAATCGGATGAAGTGTGCGAAACCTCGTACAAAGATCGTGGTGGTAAATACCAGGGTCAGGTCGGTGTCACACTCCCGAAAATTTGAAGCATTAGACTCAACGAGTCTGTCGTTATCGCGCCGCGTGCTTTGGCTGATGCCTGCACGCGGTGTTTCCTTTCTGGCTGAGGAGCCGCTGTCATGAAGTTCCATTTTCCGATTATCATCATTGACGAAGATTTCCGTTCTGAAAACGCGTCGGGTCTAGGTATTCGCGCGCTGGCTGCGGCAATCGAAAAGGAAGGCATGGAAGTGCTGGGTGTCACCAGCTATGGCGACCTGAGCTCGTTTGCACAACAACAAAGCCGTGCTTCAGCCTTCATTCTGTCGGTGGATGATGAGGAGCTGCTCAACGATGAAGAGCAGACCATTGCAGATTTACGGGCGTTTGTTGAAGAGATTCGCTACAAGAATGCAGATATTCCGATCTTCCTGCATGGTGAAACCCGCACATCTCGTCATATTCCGAATGACATCCTGCGCGAACTGCATGGCTTCATTCATATGTATGAAGACACGCCAGAGTTTATTGCGCGTAATGTCGTGCGCGAATCAAAAGCCTATCTGGATTCATTGCCGCCGCCATTCTTTCGTGCGCTAACGCACTACGCGGCCGATGGTTCCTACTCATGGCATTGCCCGGGTCACTCGGGTGGTGTTGCCTTCCTGAAGAGCCCGGTTGGACAGATGTTCCATCAGTTTTTTGGTGAGAATATGTTGCGTGCCGACGTGTGTAACGCGGTGGAAGAGCTCGGCCAACTGCTCGATCATACGGGTCCTGTAGCAGCATCTGAGCGAAATGCCGCGCGCATCTTTAATTGTGATCATTTGTACTTTGTCACGAACGGCACATCGACCTCCAACAAGATCGTTTGGCACTCGACGGTAGCACCGGGTGACATCGTGGTCGTTGACCGCAATTGTCATAAGTCGATTCTGCACTCGATCATTATGACGGGTGCCATCCCTGTGTTCCTGATGCCAACGCGCAATAACTTCGGCATCATCGGCCCGATTCCGAAGAGCGAGTTTTCTTGGGAAAGCATCCAGAAAAAGATCGCGGCCAACCCGTTCATTGCCGATAAGAATGCCAAGCCACGTGTGCTGACGATTACACAATCGACCTACGATGGCATTCTTTATAACGTCGAAGAAATCAAAGAGATGCTTGACGGCAAGATCGATACGCTGCACTTTGATGAAGCTTGGTTGCCCCATGCGGCCTTCCATGATTTCTATGGCGATTATCACGCCATTGGTGCGGATCGTCCGCGCTGCAAAGAATCGATGGTCTTCTCCACACAATCGACACACAAACTGCTGGCCGGTCTGAGCCAAGCCTCGCAGATCCTGGTGCAAGATTCGGATGATCGCAAGCTGGATCGCGATGTCTTTAATGAAGCCTATCTGATGCATACCTCAACATCGCCGCAGTACGCGATTATCGCCTCGTGTGATGTAGCTGCGGCCATGATGGAAGAACCGGGTGGACCGGCACTGGTAGAAGAGTCGATCGCCGAAGCGCTTGATTTCCGCCGTGCTATGCGCAAGGTCGACGAAGAATGGGGTGAAGGCTGGTGGTTCAAGGTCTGGGGGCCAGACGACCTCTCGGAAGAGGGCATTGAAGAGCGCGAGGCATGGATGTTGAAACCGGGCGAGCGTTGGCATGGCTTTGGTCAACTGGCTGACGGATTCAATATGCTGGACCCGATCAAGGCAACGATCATTACGCCGGGGCTGGATGTGGATGGTGCCTTCTCGGAAGATATCGGTATTCCGGCTGCGATCGTGACCAAGTATCTGGCCGAGCATGGCGTCATCGTTGAAAAGTGCGGGCTTTATTCGTTCTTCATTATGTTTACCATTGGTATTACCAAGGGTCGTTGGAATACGATGGTGACCGAGTTGCAGCAGTTTAAAGATGATTACGACAAGAACCAGCCGTTGTGGAAGGTGTTGCCAGAGTTCTGTCAGAAGCACCCACGTTACGAACGCGTAGGCCTGCGCGATTTGTGTCAGCAGATTCACGATGTGTATAAAGCGAACGATGTGGCTCGTCTAACGACCGAGATGTATCTGTCAGACATGGTGCCTGCGATGCGTCCGTCGGATGCCTTTGCCAAGATGGCGCACCGTGAAATCGAACGCGTGGCGATTGACGATCTGGAAGGCCGTATTACAGCGATGCTGGTTACGCCCTACCCACCGGGCATTCCATTGCTGATTCCGGGTGAGCGCTTCAATAAAACGATTGTGAACTATCTGCAGTTTGCCCGTGAGTTCAACGAGCGCTTCCCGGGCTTTGAGACGGATGTTCATGGCCTCGTGAAGGGCGAGAAGGACGGAAAGACTGCCTACTATGTGGATTGTGTCCGCTGAACCTCGGGAATACGTTAGTTGCTTTGTCGTTCAACCTGGAGTTCTGATTCAAGGAGTACGTGATGCGCCTGTTTCGTATCGAGCATGATTTGCTTGGGGAAGCCGAGATTCCTGCTGACGCATTCTGGGGAATCCATACACTGCGTGCCATTGAAAATTATCCGATCACCGGGAAGACGATTGGCACCTACACGTGTCTGGTACGTGCACTGGCTCTGGTAAAGCAAGCCGCAGCAGAAGCTAACGCGACCATTGGACACTTGCCCAAAGATAAGGCGGAAGCCATTGTTGGTGCTTGTTGCGATATTCTCGAGGGCCAATTGCACGATCAGTTTGTGGTCGATGTCATTCAGGGTGGTGCAGGCACGTCGACCAACATGAATGCCAATGAAGTGATCGCCAACCGAGCACTTGAGCGCATGGGGCATGCCAAAGGCGATTATCAGTTCATGCATCCGATTAACGATGTGAATATGTCACAGAGTACGAACGATGTATATCCAACGGCGCTTCGTGTGGCGACCTGCCTGGCGATCGGAGAGTTGCTGTCAGCGATGGCTGGCTTGCGTGAGGCTTTTGCAGAGAAAGCCGACGAATTTAAAACGGTGCTGAAAATCGGTCGAACCCAATTGCAGGACGCGGTGCCGATGACACTGGGTCAAGAGTTTTCGACCTACGCCGTTATGCTGGAAGAAGATGAGTCTCGCTTGCGCGAGGCGATTTCATTGATTCGGGAAGTGAACCTAGGCGCAACAGCTATTGGCACCGGTATTAATACTGATGTGCGTTATGCACCACTTGCAACGGCGCGTTTAAGTGCGTTGTCAGGTTTGGCTTTGGTCAGTTCGCCGAATCTGATCGAGGCCACGCAGGATTGTGGCGCCTTCGTTCAGTTATCCGGCGTACTTAAACGTGTTGCAGTAAAGCTTTCAAAAACCTGTAATGATCTCCGCCTGCTGTCGAGTGGCCCACAGGCTGGTCTGAATGAAATCCGCTTGCCGCCACGGGCAGCAGGTTCGTCGATCATGCCGGGCAAGGTAAATCCGGTGATTCCGGAGGTCGTGAATCAGGTGGCGTTCGAAGTGATCGGTAATGACGTAACGATCACGATGGCTGCTGAAGCAGGGCAGCTGCAGTTAAATGCGTTTGAACCAATTATTGCCCACAGCCTGTTTAAAAGTGTTGAGCATCTTGCGGCCGCGTGTCGTACATTATCGGCGCATTGTGTGCGTGGCATTACGGCAAATCTACCGTTGCTGGCTGAACGCGTGCGCACTTCTGCCGGTCTGGCGACTGCACTTAACCCTTACATTGGTTACGAGAACGCCACGCTCGTTGCCAAACGTGCACTGGCTGAAAATCGTCCTGTGGCAGATCTGGTTCTGGAACTAGGTTTGCTTGATAAAGAAACACTGGAGCGCGTCTTGCGCCCCGATGTGCTGACACACCCGGGTTTGCCCGATTAATTACCAGGAGCATCATGGAATCTAAACGCCTAACGCAATTTATTATCGGTGCCCTGTTTCTCGGTATTGCTTCTGGGGCGGCGGTACATGCCTGGGGGACAGAGTCCGGGTTTTCGTTGCAGTATGCAGACAACATTTCATTGCTGACAGACATTTTCTTGCGCATGATCAAGATGATCATTGCACCGCTGGTGTTTGCAACATTGGCTGTTGGTATAGCCAGTATGGGTGACTCTAAAACCATTGGCCGGGTGGGCATAAAAACCTTTGGCTGGTTTTTGACCATGTCTTTTGCTTCTCTGTTGCTCGGCTTACTGATGGTGCATCTGCTGGAACCTGGGATTGGCGTTAATCTGCCGGTGCCGGAAATAACGGCGAGCAGCGGTATCACCCAGTCCGGCACAGGTCTTAAGAACTTTCTGAACCATGTGTTTCCGGTGAGCATTATGGATGCCATGGCCAAGAATGAAATTTTGCAGATTGTGGTCTTCGCGGTGTTTTTTGGTTTGGCTGGTGCGCATCTTGGTCCGCGCGCGGAAGAGTTCTTCCGGAATCTGGACATGCTGTCGCATGTGATGCTGCGCATTACCACGATGGTTATGAAGTTTGCGCCTGTGGCTGTGTTTGCAGCGGTGTCCGCGGTTATCGCTAAAAATGGTTTGGGGATTCTGGGGACTTACGCTAAATTCATGCTGGCGTTTTACGCGTCGATTCTGACGCTTTGGCTGGTGATTATTCTGGCCGGTTCGCTGGTGCTGGGCAAGTCTGTGCTCAAGCTGGTGGCCATGCTGCGTCAGCCTCTGGTGTTAGCCTTCACGACGGCTAGCTCTGAAGCGGCGTACCCGAAAACGCTGGAGCAGGTCGAGCGTTTTGGCGCGCCAAACAAGATTGCGTCGTTTGTGTTGCCTGTGGGTTACTCATTCAACCTTGATGGCTCGATGATGTACTGCACGTTTGCCACCTTGTTTATTGCACAGGTGTACGGTATCGAGATGAGCCTGGGGCAACAATTCCTGATGTTGCTGATGCTGATGGTAACGTCCAAAGGCATTGCCGGTGTGCCGCGTGCATCGTTGGTGGTGATTGCTGCCACCCTAGCGCACTTTAATATTCCGGAGGCAGGGGTGCTACTTATCCTGGGTGTCGATCACTTCCTGGACATGGCGCGTTCCGCCACGAATGTGCTGGGCAATGGTATTGCGACAGCCGTTGTGGCGAAATGGGAGGGGGTGCTTACGCAACCTTCACAGAACGCACATAGCGCACCAGCGCATACGGAATCCCCGACGCACTAATGTGCGTATTGCGTGAGGCTTCCTGCCATTCCAGACCGAATGGTGGAAAGTGTGTGTCTCCTTCTGCATCAAGACCGACTTCCGTAATAATCAGCTGTCCTGCGAGCGGCAATGCTTGTCGATAGAGTTCGGCCCCACCGATAATAAACGCAGGCGCTTCTCCAATCGCAGCGATTGCCGTAGGTAAGGATGTAAAGACTTCTGCGCCTGTTGCCAGATAATCTGTTTGTCGTGAGATGACGATGTTACGTCGGTTAGGCAGCGGACGCCCCAGAGACTCCCAGGTCTTGCGGCCCATGATAATCGGGTGACCATTGGTTGTTTCTTTGAAGTGCTTCAGGTCTTCGGGCAAATGCCAGGGCAATGCACCGCGTCCTTCTTCGTTGGTGCAGCCGATAATCCCGTTACGGGCAATGGCAACGATAATCGATAGTTGCGGGAATGTTGTTTCAGCCATGGGTTGTTTGTGTCCAGTCGATCAGGCCGCGCGTTGAGGCGTCCAGTGCTTCTTTGCCGGCTTCGCCGTTGAGCACGGGGAGGACGCGGGAAGCAAGCTGCTTGCCGAGCTCTACGCCCCATTGGTCGAAAGAGTTAATACCCCAGATCACGCCCTGTACAAACACCTTGTGCTCATACAGCGCGAGTAATAGACCGAGATGGTATGGATCCAGGCGCGGTAACAGCAGCGTCGTCGAAGGTTGATTGCCGGCGAAAACTTTATGCGGCAACAGAGTCTCGCGCTGTGCTGCCGATAGGCCTGCAGCCTCTAGCTCGTTGCGGGCTTCTGCTTCGGTTTTGCCGAAAGCCAGCGCCGCGCTCTGTGCAAAACAGTTGGCCAGTAAAGGAGCCTGGTGGCCAGGCAGCGGATAGTCGCTCAGCGCTGTGGCGATGAAATCGCAGGGCACCAGCCAGCCGCCTTGATGCAGGAGCTGGAAGAAAGCGTGTTGGCCATTGGCGCCAATCTCGCCCCAGACGATGGGGTTGGCCGGACAGGTGAGGGGCTGACCATCACGGTTGACCGTCTTGCCGTTGGATTCCATTTCCAGTTGCTGCAAATAGCCGGGCAAGTGACGCAGCGATTCGTTATAGGGAACGATGGCCGAGGTATGTGCGCCCAGGAAATTGGTGTTCCAGATACCGAGGAGCGCTAACAGAACGGGCAGGTTTTCTTTGAGCGGCGCCTGACAGAAATGTTGATCCATGGCCTGGGCACCGGCTAGCAGGCGTTCAAAACCGCTCATGCCGATGCTGATCGCCAATGGTAAGCCGACCGCGGACCACAGTGAATAACGACCACCTACCCAATCCCACATGGGAAGGACTTGGGCGGGCGGGATGCCAAATTCGGCAGCCCGTTCAGGATGCGCCGAAACGGCCACAAAATGTTTGGCCAGTGCTTCTTCCGAACCTGTATGCGCCAGCATCCAGTTGCGTGCGCTGGCAGCGTTGATCATCGTTTCCTGCGTCGTAAACGTTTTGCTGGCGATGATGAACAAGGTGCTGCGCGGATCCAGGGTTTCGAGTAGCGGTGCAAGGTGTGCGCCATCCAGATTCGATACGTAATGGACATGCAGCCCCGGGTGGGCAAAAGCCGATAGCGCGCGGGTGGCCATCTTGGGGCCGAGATCGGAGCCACCGATGCCAATGTTGACCACGTGGCGAATGGTTTCGCCGCTATAACCTTTCCAGGAACCGCTGCGCAATTGCTCGACAATGGCGGCCATCTGGGTGCGCACTTTGCGTACATCGGGCATGACATCGTGGGTGGCAGCAGGGAATGCCGTATCTTCAAGGTGTCTCAGCGCGGGATGGAGTACGGCACGCTCCTCGCTGACGTTAATCTGTTCGCCTGCGAACAGACGTTCCCGCCAGCCGACGACATTAGTGTCTTCTGCAAGAGTCACCAAAGCATCGAGCACTTCGCCGTCCAGACGCTGCTTGGAAAAATCAAGCAGCAGGTCGTTGGTGCGGATGGAGAAGTCCTTGAATCGCTCAGGGTTGGCAGCGAATAGTTCTCGTAAATGGGTTTTTGCGAGGCGATCTCGCGCTTTGCTCAGGCGCGCCCATGCTGGCGTTTGGGTGATGTCTTGGCTCATGATGCGATCCGGTTAAACGGCTACCGGTGCAGGGATATGTGGATGTGGTTCATAGCCTTCCAGGGTAAAGTCTTCAAAACGGAAGGCATAGAGATCTTTGACCGCCGGGTTGATGCGCATCACTGGTAGCGTGCGTGTGTCGCGGCTGAGTTGTAGCTTGGCCTGTTCCAGATGGTTGCTGTAAAGGTGAGCGTCGCCCAGGGTGTGAATAAATTCACCGGGGCGATAGCCGCAAACCTGGGCAATCATCATGGTCAGCAGGGCGTAGGAAGCGATGTTGAAAGGCACGCCAAGGAAGATATCGGCACTACGCTGGTAGAGCTGGCACGATAAACGCGGGCGCTGGTCTTCGTCACCGGGGGCAGGTGGTGCGACATAAAACTGGAAGAGTGCGTGGCAGGGTGGCAGTGCCATGCGATCGACTTCGCCCGGGTTCCAGGCGCAGACGAGGTGGCGGCGCGAATCCGGATTATTCTTA
>JBPCSW010000208.1:0-4878 GCA_051006675.1 Fluviibacter sp. | reverse complement strand
CGCAGCCACACTCTGATCAGCCAGACGCACCTGCTTTTGCAGCTGCTTTAAACCTGCAGCTACATCAGCGACTTCGTTCAACGCCTGAATCAGTGTCTTCTCGTAGTTGGCCACGTTTTCATCATATTCGGCGCGTGCTACTTTTAGATCTGCCCGTAATTTGCCGCCTAGGAATAGTGGCAGATAAATAGCCGGGCCGGCATTGCTCATATAAGACCCGGACTCAACGAGCTTGTTGATACCCAATGACTGTGCACCAATAAATGCAATAACGTTTACGTTCGGATAGAAGGCGGCTTTTCTTTGCTCAATACGGCTCTGCGAGGATTCTGCCTGCCAGCGGGTTGCCACAATATCGGGGCGACGCCCAACCAGGTTGATACCGAGATCGGGTGGTAATGCGTAATTTGCCTTAATCAGATTATTCGGCGGCTTAATTTGCTGCCCCCGGTCTGGGCCTGCGCCAACCAGTGCGGCAATACGATTACGGGTCTCGGCAATACGCACATCAATCTGTACAAGATCATTTTCCGCCAGGCTCTTTTTACCTTCGGCCTGACTCACTGCACCCATATTTTCCAAGCCCTGCTTTTGCCGTTCGGCAAACAGTACCCAGGTTTTATTGCGTATATCCAATGCTTTTTCAGCGGTTGCGCGATCAGCGATCAATCGCGCCAGATCGGCATAGCTACGCGCAATCGATGTGGTAAGTATCAATCGTGCCTGAGCAACTTCGGCACTGCGCACCTGACTTTCAGAAACCGCTGCCGCTAGTGCTGCTCGGTTCTTACCCCAGAAATCAATTTCCCAATTGAAGTTAAGAGTCGCCTGGCCATACGAATACCAGCCTTGCGGCGTATACGGTGCCGGCACAATGTAATTGGTACTGGCTTCCTGACCAAAGGCGGTGGCATTAACGCCAAGCTGCGGGTAAAGAATTGAGCCTACCGCTTGTGATTGCGCCTCTGACCGACGCAAGCGTGCTTGTGCTGCTTTGAGATCGGGCGCATCAGCCAAACCTTCTTCGATCAGCTGATTAAGCTGCAGGTCGTTGTACTTCTCCCACCAGCGATCATTCGGCCAATTGGCTTCTGGCGCCTGAAAGGTCTGTGTACTCTTAAATGCCTCTGGTGCCTTGGCATCGGTAACTGGGCCGAGCGCAGGCATAGGTGCGCAGGCGGTTAACACCATGGCGATTACACCACCACAGAAAGCCCACCCTAAATGCTTATTCAATAAGTGCTTCATTAGCCGCCTGACGCACACAACTTCCAGGTGTCACGCGCGATCACTGATTCTTCGTCTGTTGGAATAACCCAGACTTCGACCTTGCTTTCGTCCGTAGAAATGCAGCGGGCTTCCTGGCTCTGGTTTTCGTTTAACGCCGGATCAATTTCTACACCGGCCCAGCTCAACGCAGCACAGGCTTTAGCGCGAATGAACGGCGAACGCTCACCAATGCCAGCCGTAAACACAACACCATCCAGGCCTTGTATGGATGCCATGGCAGTACCGGTTTGTTGCGCCAGCATGTAGACAAAGAGATCAATAGCCAATTGAGCCTGTGCATCCGTGCTGGATTCCAGATCCCGCATATCGTTGGAGATACCCGAAACACCCAGCAGACCAGATTCTTTGATCAGGAGCTTTTCGATGGCAGCCGGCGTCATCTTGTACTGATCCATCAGATAAAGCGGAATCATCGGGTCAAGTGAGCCACAACGCGTACCCATCATTAGCCCATCCAGTGGAGAAAAACCCATCGAGGTATAGGCGCTCTGACCATTCACCAGACCACACAGGCTGGCACCGCTACCCAGATGCATCACCACCGTTTTGCCTGTGGCCAAATGGAGTGACAGCTTGGGCAACTGCGTGCTGATGTAGTCATACGAAAGGCCATGAAAGCCCCAGCGCCGGATACCCTTATCGCGATAGCTCAACGGCAATGCATAGAGATCAGCAATTTCCGATTTGGTCCGGTGGAACGCAGAATCGAAACAGGCCACCTGTTTCAAATCCGGGTGGCTCGCCCGTAGCAAACGGATCGACTCGATTTCGGCGGGCTGATGGCTGGGCACAATAGGCACATAGTGATCCAGCACATTCAGCACCGTATCGTCTACGATCACGGAATGCGGATACTCTGTGCCGCCCAGCACCACACGGTGCCCCACAGCGGCTACCTTGTAGCCCTTGGCTTCTGCCTTCACATACTCAAGAATAATTTCAACGGCTTCTGTACGTCGTTGTGGTTGATCCCATTGTCGCTCATTCAGCGTATTGCCCTGGGCATCTTTTGATTAAAAACGAGGCTGGGTTAGCAAGCCCTCAATCTGTCCACCGAACAGCAATTCTGGCGCGCCATTTGCTGCCTTATATAGCGAGAACTTCACACTGGAAGACCCTGCATTCAAACAAAGCAATGCGGGTAGAGGTTGATTCATGATGCTATCCGTTCAAGATAAATTCGTAGTCTGGCTCAGGCAGATCTCAAAACGATGACAATGCGTTAATCAGACCTTGTAGTAAGTGCGGTACCAGTCGACAAACCGCCCCACGCCTTCATTAACGGTAGTCGCGGGCTTAAAGCCTATCCAGGCATCCAGGGCGCTTGTATCGGCAAAAGTTTCTGTCACATCACCTGCTTGAAGCGGCAAGTAGTTCTTCTGCGCCGTCATGTTGAGCGATGATTCAATGGCCTCGATAAAGTCCATCAACGGGACCGGGTCGCTGTTACCGATATTGAAAATGCGATACGGCGCACGGCCGGTATGCGGTAGTGGCTGTTGCGGGTTAAAACCCGCATCCGGCGTTGCCGGTTTATCCAGTACACGGATGACGCCTTCGACGATATCGTCGATGTAGGTAAAGTCCCGGCGCATTTTGCCCTGGTTGAACACCTTGATTGGCTCGTTCTTTAGCATGGCGCTCACGAACAGAAACAACGACTGATCCGGGCGACCCCAGGGGCCATACACCGTAAAGAAGCGCAAACCGGTCACCGGCAGGTTGTACAGATGGCTGTAGCTATGCGCCATGAGTTCGTTGGCACGCTTGGTAGCGGCATACAGGCTTACCGGGTGGTCGACACTATCCGCCTCGGAAAACGGCATTTTTTCATTGCCGCCGTACACACTAGAACTGGAGGCATAGACCAAGTGCCCCACTTTATTCTGGCGACAGCCTTCCAATACATTCAGAAAACCCGTGAGGTTACAGTCGGCATAGGTATGCGGATTGGTTACCGAATAACGCACACCGGCCTGAGCGGCCAGATGCACGACCCCATCAAATTTCTCGGTCGCAAACAGATTGGACATCAATTCGCGATCAACCAGATCCCCCTTGATGAAACGGAAACCCGGATACTTGGCCAACACATCCAGACGACCCCGCTTTAAAGCCGGATCGTAGTAATCGTTCAGGTTATCCAACCCCACCACGGTATCGCCCCGTTCGAGGAGGCGCATGGCCGTGTGCATGCCGATAAAACCTGCGGCGCCGGTAACCAGAAAGTGACGAGACATGTATTGATACTCAACCATTTATAATAGGCACATTATCTCATTGACACCGCGATCCTGCAGATCCGGTCTGACACGTGACCCAACTATCGATTTTCGCCTCTCAATCGCGTTTTAAGCGCTTTTACACCCGCCTGTGCCTGGGTGTTATTGCCTGTTTTCTGGCCGCCTGTGCGAGCGTGCCAAAACAAGACCCCAATGAATTCATCGATGCGTCAGATTATGACCGGCTAAAACTGGTTTCCACGCAGCCGGGCGTCAAAATCTACCGTTATCTCAATCCCGAGTTCAAACGCACCGATTTTCGTGCCGTCATGGTTGACCCAATTGTGCTCTATCAGGCTGCCGATAAGGACTTGGGTAAAAATGGCGTTAGCGAAGAAACCATTTATCGCATTCGCAACGCCATGGATATCTCCATGCGTCAGTTGGTCCGCAAACAGTTTGGTATCAGTTATAAGCCCGGACAGCGTGTTGCTCGGCTGAGCACGGCAATTACCGGCGTTATCGTCGATAACGGCACTTTCCGTCCAAAGCGCCTGGTGCCTATTGGCACGGTACTGCGGGCTGCTGGCAAAGGCATCAGTATTGACGGAAGCCAACCTCAGCTTATGGTAGAAGCCAAGCTCCTAGACAGCGTTTCAGGCAAATTACTGGGTGAAGGGGTTTATCTGGTCTCTAGCGACCAATTCCGCCGGGAAGTGGATTCCCCCGAGAAATTCCAGATTCTGGCCAGCCAATGGGTTAAAACGGCGATTGGCGTGGCATCAGGTCTGCGTTAAATCGTTGCCGCCAGATCAACATCAAACCGGCCGCCCCAAAACCACATACCCCGGAAAACACAAAGGCTGTGCTGGCCGAAATGTCTTCATAAAGCCACCCGAAAATAATCGAGGCGGGCAGCAAGCATAGGCCCGTGATCATATTGAACCAACCAAATGCCGTGCCCTGCCGTTCAGCGGGTGACAGATCGGCCACCAAGGCCTTTTCCACGCCCTCAGTAGCCGCCAGGAACAGGCCATACAGCGCATAAAGCACGAAAAGCCAGAGGCTACCGTGGCCCAGAAAAGCGAGGATCAAATAAACCACGCCATAGGCCGTATAACCCCCTAGAAGCAAGCGTACGCGACCAATTTGGTCTGACCATGCAGCCAAAGGCGTCGAAAACAACGTAGGAATTACTGAAACGGCTGCCCACAGCAACGGAATATCCTGCTGCGCAACGCCAAGCTCTCCGGCACGAAGCAACAGAAACATATTCGATGCGTTACCCAGCGAAAACACCCCAACAACAACCAAGTAACGCTTCATCGCCCCACTGATTTTGTGATCCCGCCAATTGAACTTGGGC
>JBPCSW010000207.1:0-3738 GCA_051006675.1 Fluviibacter sp. | reverse complement strand
TTAAAACGCGGGTTGAAACAATCGTGGCAATCGAATTCGCCGCATCGTGGAAGCCGTTCATAAAATCAAACAGCAATGCCACGATCACAAGGGTGATGATCACCCCTAGGCTCATTTGCAGATTATCCATAGCGCGCGATCAGGAGTTTTCGAGGACGATCGCTTCAACCGTGCCGGACACATCTTTACAACGATCCGATACCGATTCGAGCAACTCGTAAATTTCCTTCAGCTTGATCACCTGGCGTACATCGGGTTCTTCGCGGAATACCTTAGACATTAACTCGCGCAGCATGCGGTCTGCGTCAGATTCCAGTTCGTCGATCTCGTGGCAGATGGTCAGAATGTGCGGGCCATTCTGCATGCTGTCCAACAGCTTCACGACGGCCGTAATATGATTACAGCAACGGGCTGTTACTTCAGCGAGGGCAACAGCTTCCTGGGGTACTTGCTTGATGTCGTAGAGCGATACGGACTCAGCCACATCCTGGATGATGTCCAGAATGTCATCCATGCCGCTAATCAGTTCGTGAATTTCGTCGAGATCAAACGGCGTAATAAAAGACTTGTGCAGCTGTGCCAGCGTTTCGTGGGTAATCTTGTCAGCCTCACGCTCAACCGTATCAATTTCTTCGGCCAGGCGATCTACATGGTCGGCATTGGTCGCCAAGGCACCGATCAGCTGGGTCAGCAGTTCGCCGCCTTTGGCAATCAGAGCTGCGTGTGCGTTGAAATGATCAAAATACTTGCCTTCTTTAGGCATCAGCTTGCCGAACATGGGAGTCCTATTTGTTTCATAAAATCGAAACAATATTGTAATCCCTGTGTAAGCTATTGAGTGAGATATGTTGCGAGTTAGAATGTTGACTACCTGCTTTGAAAGCCTTCGTTATGCACATTGCACCATATCCCGTTTGTTTGCTTGTAACGCTCTTAACTGCCTGTTCATTAACGCAAAATCCGGTAGCGGTTTCAGAGGGGGGAGCGGTTCCATCATCAATTGCCCAGTCTTCCGTGACAAATGAGACTGTTTCATCTACCCCTGTTAAACCCGTAATAAGCACCTCTGTAAATAATGTTGCGCCAGTAGCTAAACAAGCACTGCAATTATCAGCGTTATCGGGCATAGCCAAGGCGGCACAGAAGAATGCGCAGAGCACTAAAAAATACGTAGGAGAAACCCTGCAAGGTCAGGCGAAATTTATTAAAGCCCCTAAAGGAAATCCAAATGCGGTGGTGGCCGATGTGCGTGTTACCGGCTTGGGTGAAGTATCGCTCTGGTGCCGGAATGTGTTGGGTGTTGCGCCGGCAGGGCGGGTAATGGCTTTTGAAGGCACGCTCACCGGGAGCGTTTATACCTCAGAAGACTTTAGTCACGATGTGACCATGAAATACTGCCCGGTCCACTAGTAGAAGACCTGCAGCTCGGATGCCTTGATTAGGCTTCTGCTTTCTTCAGGATTGCATATAGCTCGTCCTTCAGATGCAGCTTTTCTTTTTTCAGGGTTTCGATTTCTTCCTGAGTGCCCGACTCAACGTGCGATTCCATGTTCTTGATCTTCTGATCCAGATCATTGTGCTTGTCGAACAGGTTGGTGAAATGACGGTCAGTCGTCTTAAGGCGGGTGATCAGCTCACGGTATTCGGGAAACATGCTAACTCCGGTAATAAAGGACAGGGACGATTCATCGCCCATGCGCTAATTTTACGCTGATGGGCGCTATGCCGCCAGCTTATTGCGGTTGATTCCGGTTAATTTTGCCGTTAATTCGTTTAAAGAAGCTGAGCTTTTCGGGAAAATGCTGCGTAACCCAGGCAACCAGCGTGTATTTGATCAGCTTGCCTGCAAAAAGAGCGATGAATGCTTCTAGAATGCGCTCATCCACAATGCCAAAGAAGATCAGCAGGGGCATCTGGGGGAGGGGTGAAGCGCCCACGCCGAAGATGGCCCAAACACCATACTCTCCAATCCAACGAGAAGCATCTGCCCAGGTTTCCGGGCTGATCAGGTTCGGGAATAGGTGGTGGATCTCGTTATAGCCCAGCAGATGGGCAACGCCCACCACCACAGCACCCGCGGCCGCACTACCTAGAGAGCACGCCGCGCTTAACGTGAGCCAACGACGGGGTGACATCATGACGGCGGAGACAATCACTGCAGGTACCGGATATGCGGCCGTCAACGTGCCACCAAATGACAGGAGCGCGCTCAGGCCGAGTAGATGATTGCCTTTATTGGCCTTTTCCATCCAGACCTGAAGCTGGCTCTCCAGCTTTTCGAGCCGTTTACCCATCAGTCGATGCGGTTCTTACGCTGAATCAGTTCGATCTTGTAGCCATCGGGGTCGTCCACAAAAGCAATCACAGTACTGCCATGCTTCATAGGGCCAGCTTCGCGTACTACCTTGCCACCGGCTTCACGAATCTTATCGCAGGCGGCGTAGGCATCTTCTACTTCCAGCGCAATGTGGCCGTAGGCGTTGCCAAGATCGTACTTGTCGACCCCCCAGTTATAAGTGAGCTCGATAACGGCTTGCTCAGATTCGGCACCATAACCTACAAAGGCGAGTGTGAACTTGCCCTCGGGGTAATCGTTCTTACGGAGGAGCGACATCCCTAAAATGCGGGTATAGAAATCCAGTGACTTATCCAGATCACCAACCCGCAACATCGTGTGAAGTAAGCGCATGAGGCAGCTTTCGCTTTAAGCAAACAGTATCAGCGCCAGGATGCCGCCCAGAATAATCCACTTGCCTACGTAGTAGGCGGTGCGGTTACGTTGTTTCAGACCCTTGGCCCAGACGCGACCCTTGTAGACCACGCCAAAGATCTTGTTCAACACACCGGTCTTGTCGCCTTCGGCATTCGGCGATGCTGCGGCACCCACCACGTAACGACCGAACCAGCGGTTGAAGGCTTGAATCCAGGAACCGGCCAATGGGCGTTCAACATCACAGAAGAAAATCAGGCGGTCTTTATCGGTCTCGTTTTCAGCGTAGTGAATGAACGTTTCATCAAAGAACACACTTTTGCCATCCCGCCAGCTATAGCGTTCACCATCGACGTCAATAAAGCAGCGGTCATCATTCGGGGTGGAAAGACCCAGGTGATAACGGATTGAACCGGCATACGGGTCGCGATGCTTCACCAGGCGGGCGCCCGGAGGCAGGTGTGTAAACATCGCTGCCTTGACATTGGGCACCTGTTTGAGCAGTCCTACGGTAAAGGGGCACAGCTGTTCGGCTGATGGGTGGGCAGTGTCATACCACTTCAAGTAGAAACGCTTCCAGCCGGTGCGGAAGAAAGAGTTAAAACCGACATCGTTATAGGTGTCCGAGGCTTTGATTAGCCCCTGATCCACCATCTTCAGGCCTTCTTCACGAATCTTTTCCCAGTTGTCGTCAAAGATCTTCATTTCCGGGAATTCTTTGGCATCCAGGTAGGGTACGTTGGGTACGGTGGATGCGCCATAAAGCAGCACGTTCACTGGTGCCAGAAAGGTGGAGTGGTCAGTAATCTGGCGAAACGGGCGCAGGCGTACCTTGCCGCGGAAGTGCACGAATATGGTCGACAGCACAAAAATCCAGATGATGTTCCACTTCACGGGTATTTCCTCTTAAGTCTTTGACGCAAAGCATCATTATCCCTGCCATCGGGGGGCTATGGCAAATCGCTTGATATTTTTTTGGTCTAGGCCGGTCGGCTGGTAGAATCCAGCCATGAGCCTGGTCGAACAAG
>JBPCSW010000206.1:0-5009 GCA_051006675.1 Fluviibacter sp. | reverse complement strand
TCCGGATTATGCGCAAACTTCGCATGGTGAACTCGCAACACAAGTTCGTCCGTTCGGCCAGACGCGTGGCCAGGGCGCAGCGGGTGGCGCACCTGCAAAGGCATCCCATAATCCAGACTACGCTTTGGCTGAAAAGTCAGGCTGTACAGCGTGCCATGGCATCAACCAGAAAATTGTCGGCCCAGGCTTTACGGAAATCGCAGACAAATACAAAGGTCAGGATGTCACGAGCAAGCTCGTTACCAAAGTCAAGAATGGTGGCGCTGGCGTGTGGGGTTCTATGCCCATGCCGCCACAAACTGACCTGAAAGATTCGGACGCACAGGCCTTGGTCAAATGGATCCTGTCCGGTGCCCCGACGCAGTAACTTTTTTATATGCAGTAACCCATAGGAGAATGGAATGAACACCAACACCAAACGTTTCGACCGACGTCAGATTCTGAAAGCTGCCGGCGGCCTCGGCATCATGGCCTTTGGCGCCTCAATGTCGCCAATGGCTTTTGCTGCCTGGAACAAGACAGCTTTCGAAGCCAAGTCCCTGAGCGATGTTTACGGTGCCCTGGGTGCCGGTTCGCCAAGCAACAGTGCTGACGTGCAGATTATTGCCTCGGACATCGCTGAAAATGGTGCCGTTGTGCCTATCCAGGCTGTTAGCAAACTGGCTAACACCGAGCAGATTTCGATTCTCGTTGAAAAGAACCCGAGCGCTCTCGTTTGCCTGTTCAACCTGACTGCAGATGTTCTGCCGGAAGTTACCACCCGTATCAAGATGGGTCAGACCTCCAATGTGACCGTTCTGGTCAAGGCCGGTGGCAAGTACTACACCGCCACCAAAGAAATCAAGGTCACTCTGGGTGGTTGCGGCGGTTAATCCTCCGTACAAACCCCATTAATCAAAGAACAACTGGAGATTACACATGGCAAATCCGATGAAAATCCGCGCTGCAAGCAAAGACGGCGTGACAGAAATCAAAGTGCTAATGAACCACGAAATGGAAACTGGTCAGCGTAAAGATTCGTCTGGCGCTGTTATTCCGGCCTGGTACATCAATGAAGTCAAGGTCGAACTGGCTGGTAAAACTGTCATGACCGCTGAATGGGGTCCTTCTGTGTCGAAGAATCCTTATATGGCATTCAAGGTCAAGGGTGGCAAGGCTGGCGACAAAGTGGTCTGTAGCTGGACCGACAACAAAGGTGACAAGCGTACGGACGAAGCCACCATTTCGTAATTGACCCAAACACCCAGATCACAAAAACAGAGAGGGGAGACAACATGAGTGCTCAACATTTGAAGGCCACGCTGCTGGTTGCAGCAGCTGCCTTTGCTGTCGGTGCCCAGGCACAACAGGACAGCACGACCGCCGGTATCGAGGCGTACCGCGAAGCCCTACAGGACGGCAACCCTGCCGACCTGTATGTGGATTCGGGTGCCGAAATCTGGAAGAAAAAGTCAGGCCCTAAAGATGCCTCTCTGGAAAAATGTGATCTGGGTCTTGGTCCGGGGAAGGTCAAGGGTGCTTACGCCCAACTGCCCCGCTACTTCAAAGATACCAACAAGGTTCAGGATCTGGAGTCCCGTCTCCTGACCTGTATGGAAAAACTTCAGGGCGTGGACACCGCACCAATCATCAAGGCTGGTTTTAACTCACCTCAGAAAGCCGATCTGGTTGCGTTATCCGCCTACGTTTCTTCAGAATCGAAAGGCATGAAGGTTAAGGTCTCGCTAGCTCATCCTAAAGAAAAGCAAATGTACGACCTCGGTCGTCGCCTTTTCTACTACGAAGCTGGTCAGTATGACTTTGCCTGCGCAACCTGTCACGGACAGGAAGGCAAGCGTATCCGCCTACAAGATCTGCCGTATATCCCAAGCGCCGAAGGTGCTGCCAAGGGCTGGACCACGTGGCCGGCCTATCGTGTCAGCTCCGGCCAGATGTGGAGCATGCAGTGGCGTATCAATGACTGCTTCCGTCAGCAGCGTTTCCCAGAACCGATTTACGCCTCCGATGTAACTGTTGCCATTTCTTCATTTATGGCCGGCAATTCGAATGGTGCGGTTATGCAAACCCCCGGCATCAAGCGCTAAGGAGACTGTGATGATGACTTTCAACAAGAAGACCACCGTCGCACTCACTCTGGTTGCGACATTGACAGCGGCTGGCACTGCGTTGGCCGCCCCGCCCGCCCTACCTAAGGATGGTTCCTGGGGTCCCGGTGCAGGCAATGCGACTTTCGATGCCATGATGCAATCCGGTTTCCAAACCAAAGGTATTGCCAACGTCGAACGTCTGAAGCAAGACCCGACTCAAGAGCTCTGCTCGAACCCGGTCACCGCCTATAGCGAAAAGAACGCAAAACTGCGTGAACAACTTCAGGCAGCCAATGAAGCAACCATCAAGTATCCCGCCGATGGCAAGATGATGGGCGACTGGAAAAATGGTGAAAAGATTGCCCAGAGCGGTAAAGGCCTGACGTGGTCAGACAAAGCCGGTGAAGCGAATGGTGGCAACTGCTACAACTGCCACCAGATCACCAAGAAGGAACTCTCCTACGGCACCATTGGCCCGAGTCTCTACAACTACGGCAAGCAACGTGGCACTTCGGAAGAGATCGTGAAGTACACCTGGGGCAAGATCTATAACGCTAAGGCAACCAATCTGTGCTCGCTGATGCCGCGCGCTGGTGCCATGGGTGTTCTGACCGAAGCCCAGATCCGAGACCTAGTAGCGCTGCTGCTGGATCCGGAATCGCCTGTCAATCAGTAATCCGTCAAGATCACCGGAGAATCACCTAAATGGATCGTCGTTCATTTCTACAGCTGCTCGCAGCAGCAGCCGCTTCCGGCATGGCATTGCCTACCCGCGATGCCCAGGCCGAAACCTCTGCTGCCAGCTATTACGAAGCACCGGCCTTCGGCAATGTGTCTTTACTACACATTACCGACTGCCACGCCCAGTTGAACCCGATCTATTTCCGTGAACCCAATGTCAACCTGGGCATTGGCAGCATGCGGGGCCAGGTCCCGCATCTGGTCGGTGATTACTTCCTCAACCACTTCAACTTCAAAGCCAATACGCTGGATGCCCATGCCTTCACGTATCTGGACTTTGAAAAACTGGCCAGAATCTACGGCAAGGTAGGCGGTTTCGCACACCTGTCGACACTGGTCAAAAAGGTACGCGCGAACCGTCCAGGCGCCCTGCTCCTGGACGGCGGCGACACCTGGCAAGGCTCCGGCACCGCGATGTGGACGGACGCCCAAGATATGGTTGACGCCGCCAAGCTGCTAGGCGTCGACATCATGACACTGCACTGGGAATGTACCTACGGCGCAGACCGCGTCCTGGAAATTTCCAATAAGGATTTTGCTGGCCACATCGACATCGTGGCCCAGAACATCAAAACCGCTGACTTCGGCGATCAGGTTTTCAAGCCTTACGTGATTCGTGAGGTTAATGGCACCAAGGTGGCTGTGATCGGCCAGGCCTTCCCGTACACCCCCATCGCCAACCCGCGTTACTTCGTCCCGGACTGGACTTTCGGTATCCAGGAAGAGAACATGCAGGCCATGGTGGATGAAGCCCGTGGCAAGGGTGCCAAGGTTGTTGTCGTTGTGTCCCACAACGGCATGGACGTTGACCTCAAAATGGCGTCGCGCGTGCGCGGTATTGACGCCATCTTCGGTGGCCATACCCACGACGGCGTACCCAAGCCAACGCTGGTCGACAACCCGGGTGGCAAAACGCTCGTCATGAACGCCGGCTCTAATGGCAAATACCTGGGCGTGCTGGATCTGGACGTACGCGATGGTCGTATCGCCGATTACCGTTACCGTCTAATGCCCGTGTTCTCGAACCTGCTCCCGGCCGATCCGGCCATGGATGCACTGATCAAGAAGGTGCGCGCCCCTTACATTCAGAAGCTCGACGAAAAACTGGCCGTTACGGAAAGTCTGCTTTACCGTCGCGGCAACTTCAATGGTAGCTTTGACCAGTTGATTCTCAATGCGCTGATGCAGGAAAAGAACGCCGAAATGGCCTTCTCACCGGGCTTCCGCTGGGGTACCACGGTACTGCCGGGCGAATCGGTCACCATGGAACACGTTCTCGACCAGACAGCCATTACCTATCCGTATGTCACCGTAACAAATATGACTGGCGCCCAGATCAAGGAGATCATGGAAGACGTCTGTGACAACCTGTTCAATCCGGATCCGTACTACCAGCAAGGTGGCGACATGGTGCGCGTTGGCGGCATGCAGTACACCTGTGATCCCGCCGCCAAGGCCGGTCAACGCATCACCAACATGCGACTCAATGGCAAATTGATCGATGCCAGCCGGAAATATAAGGTCGCTGGCTGGGCGCCGGTTGCCGAAGAATCGCGTGGCATGGCTGGTGAACCGATCTGGGATGTGGTTGCCCGTAACCTGCGCAATAAGAAATCGATTAAGCCCGTTCAGATCAACCAGCCAATCCTCAAGAATGTGGCGGGCAACCCCGGTATCGAGGCCTATAATAAGTTCTGATTATTAAAGGAGTCATCATGCAAACCACCCTGTTCCGTATTAAATCCCTGGTTATCGGTCTTGTACTGGCTGCAAGCACCTCGGTTGCTATGGCGGCAGACAAGGTGGTTTACCATGTTGACGACACGGCAACACAGGCTACGCGGACATTGCGTAGCCTACGCAACCATCTGGATGTCGCCCCCAAGACTAAAATTACGGTTGTCGCACTGGGTGATGGCGTTGAATTCCTCATGGAAGGCGCACGTGACGACAAGAACAATCTGGAGTACGCTTCTCTGGTTTCCGATCTGAAGACGCGCGGCGTCGACTTTGAAGTTTGCGAACTGACGATCGAAAAGAAAAACATCGATAAATCCAAGTTCGTTCTCGAAGCCACTTTCACCAAATCGGGTGTGGTTCGCATTACCGAACTTCAAAACCAGAAGCGTTTCGCGTACATCAAACCATGAATTTTGAAGCACTGATTACCCAGCTCGGAGA
>JBPCSW010000205.1:0-2778 GCA_051006675.1 Fluviibacter sp. | reverse complement strand
CCTGGCACCCGAAGAGGTCACCAAATGGACCGCGTCATCACTGACCACCATGGCGCGTAGCTATGTCCAGCGTAATGCGAATTCGCATAGCTTTACGGTACGCAAGATGAAAGACGGATCGGTCGGCATTTGGCGAACTGAGTAAATAACTCTGCGTGGCTAAGTGCAAGGCATTGCCTCGCAAATAGCTGAAACGGAAAGCAAAGCGCATGAGGTCTTCACTGAGGACCGATTGCGGTGGGTTTTCCACCGAATGCAGAGCAATGCAAAGCCTGGCAGAGCAAAGTATGGCAGAGCAGCGGAAAGATCAGCGTGTACGGCATTCATCGAGTGCCTATCACGGTGGGTTTTCCACCGAGTGCAGATCCGAGAATTGCAGAGAAATCCGGAGCATAGCGATGCGGAGCAGGGGAAAGCAAAGCGCATGAGGTCTTCACTGAGGACCGATTGCGGTGGGTTTTCCACCAAAGGCACCGGAGGGCAAAGCCTAGCACAGCAAGGCAATGCGATGTATGGCATCGCAGTGGAAAGCAAAGCGTGTATGGCATTCACAGAGTGCCTATCACGGTGGGTTTTCCTACCAATCGCGCAGTAAGGCATGGACCCGCTTAGTTTTGACTTGCATCGTGATGTATCGAAACGCAAAAAGCCCACTTTTGCAGAGTGGGCTTCTCTAACCATTAACTTAGGAATCAGAAAAATGGCTATCAGGACTTTAGAGGTAAACGTATCCGGCATCAAGCCTCTCTTGATGAACAACCCGCAGACCGTAGACCGCTTTAACCCCTACACTAGGGAAATGGCAAAGATCACGGCTAAAAAGACTCGTCGCACCGATGAGGACTATCGGGAGTACAGCAACATCGAGGTGCGGGCCAAACTCTACTTTGACCCGGTTATCAAGGTGTATATCCCGGCCACCTGGGTGACGGCTGCGGTTGCCGCTGCCAGCTTCAAGAAAGCCAAGATTAGCAAGGCAGATATTCGTGGCTCAGTATTCGCTACGGAAGACAAAGTGAAGCTTTACTATAGGGATCAGGCAAAGGTTGTTACCGAAGACGACATTGTCGGCAATTCAGATTTCCGTCTGGCAATGACGCTTAAACAGCAGCAGGTAAGGGTGGTGAAACACACCCCTATATTTCATCAGTGGAAGTTCTCAACCAAGCTTGAATTTGACGACAAGCTGATCGATCCGGCCTCGCTCATCGACATCATTCAACACGCCAGCCAGTACGGTGGTTATGGTGATTTCCGTCCTACCTTTGGCCGCGCCATTGCGGAGGTTACCTGTGATTGATGAAGAAAAGTCAAAAGGTAAAGAATTGCTTGAGTATTTCAGGCTCAATGGGTTTGACAGTTATGGTGCTGACATATCTGGCGAGGAAGTGAGATATGTTCTTGGGCTTGTTATTCCTATAGTAGGTACAAAAGAGGATTTCGATAAGGTGACACTTACCGAACTAGCAGCGATAGGCTATGTTCGCGATACTCTGCTGAATGAAGGTAAGTATTTAGCTTGTCATCGTGGACACTACCGAATTCTGTTGCCCAGTGAGAATGCCAAGCAAGTCATGTCTTACATGGATTCAGCAGACAAGAAGTTGAAGAAAGGATTAAAGCTGCACCGAAATACGCCAAGTGCATCTCAAGACCTCAAAGTGGGTGATGACCTGAACGTGCGGATACACATGCGGCAAGAGGCGCTTAAAAAGTCCACCGTATACGGAAAACCCACGCGACTTTGCTGATAAGGAGTCCCGCCCTCTAGTAGGGCGGGAAACACAACGAGCATATACTATGGAAATCATCCAATTTAATTTTGACGATAAACAAATTCGTTCAATTACTGACGAAAACGGCGAACCCTGGTTCGTGCTAGGGGATGTGCTGTCGGCAATGGGGTCTACCACTACCGTAACCGCCGCAAAAAGCGATATAGAAGATGGTCTTGGCGATGGGTTGGTTACCAGCATACCCATCCTAGACAGGTTAGGCCGACGGCAAAACACCCATATTATCAATGAGTCCGCCGTTACTTTCCTCTTGGCGCAGAGCAGGACCGATGCTGGAAAACGCCTGAACCGCCAAATCCACACGGAAATCCTCCCATCAATCCGCAAGACCGGCAGCTACATGGTGCCGCAAATACCGCCCGCGCTGCCGAATCCTGTTAAGGAGGAGTTCGATCTCCAGATGCACATCGTCAATAGCATGGCGGCGGTTTTGCAGATCGACAGAACGGTAGCCGTTGCGTCGGTGCTGGCCCATGTCGACTCAACCTTTGGAACGGACCTCCATGCTACGTTCAGGAGCGCCCTTCCGGCGGCTATCTCTATATTCATGGACCCTACTGCCCTTGATGAGGCACTAAAGGTGCCGAAACCACTGCTATCTGGCAGAGCGTCGGCCACCAATCTCCTTCTTGAGCGCCACGGCTATCAGAAGAAGATTGGAGGTGCCTGGGTGCCTACTGAACTGGCGGAGGATGGGTTGCACTATCGCAAATCTACGTTCAGTCGGCATGGCCACAATGGGGTCTCGCTTCAGTGGTCGAGAGAGTTTGTTGAACGCCTGAACCCTCAATAACGCTTACCCAAAATAATGCAAATGAACAATTCACATCTATGCCTTCTCGCACAATCGCACCCGGATATCCCTGCGGCCTTTGTCCTCTGGTTGGGTGGCAACATCGCCGTTTGGGATGCCTTCGAGGTCGAAGCACTCAAGGTCGTCAAGCTGGGCCAGAAGCACTACTCAGCCAGGACGATCCTTCAT
>JBPCSW010000204.1:0-3671 GCA_051006675.1 Fluviibacter sp. | reverse complement strand
GGCGAATGTCGGTAGCGACCTGATCATTACGGGAGCGACCGGTATGAAAACGCTTGCCGGCATCGCCGACCAGGCTAGTCAGGCGGTGTTCGATGTTGAGATGCACATCTTCCAGATCCAAAGACCAGGTGAAGGCACCGCTTTCGATTTCACCCAGAATCTGCGCCATACCGCGTTCGATATCTGCCAGATCCTGTGCGTTGATAATGTTCTGTTTGGCCAGCATGCGGGCATGAGCCAGAGAGCCACGAATATCCTGCTGCCAGAGGCGTTGATCAAAATCAACGGAAGCCGTATATCGTTTAACGAGCTCCGACATGGGTTCGTCAAAACGCCCGGCCCAAGTGTAAGGGGTCGAGGCAGAGGTCTTTTCGTTGGCTGACATGGCGGAAGAGTGTGTAGTGGCTACAAACCCCACATTATAAGGGAGTCCACGTGCTAGCATTACATTCATTCAGGGTAATCGTGCCCTTGGCTTTTGTGAAACCGCTTTATGTCAGAACCTTTGATTATCGCCTCCCGCGAATCGCGCCTTGCTATGTGGCAGGCCGAGCATGTGCAACGCCTTTTGCAAACGCAAAATCCAACGCGAGACGTGCAGATTCTGGGCATGACAACACGGGGTGATCAGATTCTTGATCGTCCTCTGGCAGCCATTGGCGGTAAGGGTCTCTTTATCAAGGAACTGGAAGTGGCCATGGCTGAAGGTCGGGCAGATCTGGCCGTTCATTCGATGAAAGATGTGCCAATGGATATGCCAGAAGGCTTTGTGCTGGCCGCCATTAGTGAACGTGAAGATCCTCGGGATGCCTTTGTTAGCCCAAAATACGCATCGCTGGCTGCCTTGCCGGATGGTGCCATCGTAGGCACATCCAGTTTGCGCCGTGAAGCCCAACTTCGGGCACATTTCCCGAAGTTAATCATCAAGCCACTCCGCGGTAATCTGGATACACGTTTACGCAAACTGGATGACGGCGAGTTTGACGCCATCATTCTGGCAGCAGCAGGTTTGGTACGTTTAGGATTGGCTGATCGGATTCGTGCTCGGATCGATCCAGCGGATATGCTGCCGGCACCAGGGCAAGGGGCTTTGGGCATTGAAATTTGTGACGGCCAGCCAGGCATGCAACGTATTGCCGATGGACTCGCTGATGAAGCCACATCAGCCTGTGTGCGTGCCGAACGTGCATTTTCTCGTCGATTAGGTGGTAGCTGTCATTTACCGATTGCCGGTTTTGCTGTGAGTGAATCGCACCAACAGTTCTGGTTGCGCGGTTTAGTGGCTTCGGTCGATGGCACCCAAATCGTCTCCGGTGAATGTCGCGGTGCCTGGGCGGAAGCAGAAACTCTGGGCGTTGCTTTGGCAGAAAGCCTGTTGGCACAGGGTGCAGATGTGCTGATTTGCCAGGTTAACGCCGGATAAGTATGCCGCAGCCGCAGACTGGTCCTCTAGTCGGGCAGCATATTCTGGTCACGCGGCCGGCGGGACAAGCTGCATCGCTGATGGCAGGCATAGAGCAATTAGGTGGGCGCGCTACGCATATTCCTTTTTTGGCAATTAAGACAGCTTCTGATCTGAGTGATCTCGAAAACATTGCTGAGCACTTGGCTGGTTATCGAGCTTGTCTGTTCGTGAGTGCTAATGCAGTACATTCAGCTTGGCCCGTATTGGCGGGGCATCAACCTTGGCCACAATATCTAGCAGCCGCAGTCGTTGGACCGGGAACTGCCCGTGTGTTGCGACAACTAGGCGTGAGCGAAGTCTTGCAACCAGAAGGACAGTTTGACAGTGAGGGTTTGCTGTCGCTGCCGTTTTTCGCCCCCGAGCAGTGCCAAGGACGCACTTTTGCATTGATTCGGGGTGAGGGTGGTAGAGATTTGATGGCCCGAATATTGCGCGAACGTGGGGCTCAGGTTGATGAGGCAGGCGTATATGAACGCTCGTTATCGTCGGAAGCTATCACGGCCGTAGCGCAACTAATGGCGGTGGATCAGCCCTCAGCCATGATCGTTACAAGTAGCGAGTCATTACAGCGATTGATGGCATCAGCCCCTGACGTCCTTGCCCACGCGCTGCACCGGCTGAATGTTATCGTTCCCCACGAACGCATTGCTCAAGCTGCGCTCAGCCTCGGGTATAAAAATGTGGTCGTTTGCGATGGTGGGGACGAAGGTATTCTCAGTTTTCTGCAATCGTATAATGAACAATCGTTAACCGACGAGCCTGGAATGGAAGTGCTATGACTGATGTCCAAGATACTGATCGCTTAAAAACTGAACCGAAGCAAACTAACCAGAAGCGTGCGTCACGAAGCCGTCGCTGGGTTGTGTTTGTTCTGGTTTTGCTGGTTCTGGGTGTGGCTGGCCAGCAAATATGGACGCTGCGGCTTTGGGAAGGATTGAATCGGGAAGAAACAACAGTCCTAACGGTTGATAGCAGGCTTGCAGCGCTGGAGTCGGCATTAACCAACCAGCAACAAATGCGTCAGGAAATTGAAACGTTGCGTCAGACGCTTCAACAAGAGCGCAATTTACTGCAACTAGATCGGATCGAGGAGCGTGTTGATGCTGGATGGCAGCTCTGGGTTGCAACCGGTGATAGCAAAGTGCTGGTGAATGCGCTCAAAGAGGGTCAAAGTGCGCTAACTAATGACCCAACATCAGCAGCTCAATCCTTGCGATTGGCCATGGCTCGAGATCAGACAGAGATTAAGTCTCAACAGATGACCGATCTGCGCGAGAGCATCGAGCAGCTTGATGGCGTGATTGCCAGCATCAATCAATTGCCCTTGGTACAGGATCGGCGTTTACCACAGACCGAGTCTGTGCCCTATGAGGCGCCAGCGGTATCCTCAGCGGACACCCTCATGGATAAAGCGCGTCTGGTGGTGGCAGGCATAGTCGAACAACTCTGGCAGTCCATCCGGGGCATGGTACGTGTTCAGCGGCTGGATCGTGCTGAGACGGCGCTGATCGCTCCCGAGCAGCGTGTGTTTTTGCAACAGGGTTTGCGCTTGCTTCTTCTGGATGCGCGCCATGCATTAGTTCAGCGTAATACGGCAACCTATCAGCAAACACTGAGCCAGGCGCGTCTCTGGATCGAGAAATACTGTGATGGTAGCGATGCCCTCGTTAAGACCGATGTATCAATACTGCAGCGTCTAGCCGGGTTGAATATCGAGCCATCGGCGCTGAGTCTTGATGCAACGCGTACCGCTTTGGCGGCAGCTCGTGCTGCAGTATCAGGCGAACCATTGCCAGTAACAGATACACCAGTGACAGAAGTGACCTCTCAGAGTGACGCCAAGTCCAAAGGAGCACCTGAATGAAAAAGTGGCTGGTTTGGGGGCTAGTGCTTGGAACGCTGGCGGTCGCTGTTGCTGATCTGATGCATCAGAATGATGGTTACGCTCTGATTGTCCTCTCGTCCTGGCGTATCGAGATGTCGCTGAATTTTCTTGTGCTGGCCGTCCTCAGTACGCTCCTGGTGGGTGCGTTTTTGCTTAAGCTGTTGCAAGGAACTTTGCGGTTGCCGGGACGGATTGCGCGTTACCGAGCCTTGCGCCGGCAGCGTAAGGGAGAGCAGGCATTTCTGTCATCATTGCGGCTGTTGCTGGAAGGGCATTTTGAGGCATCGATTAAGGCAGCCGAACGTTCGCGCAAACTGGGCT
>JBPCSW010000203.1:0-3543 GCA_051006675.1 Fluviibacter sp. | reverse complement strand
GCTTAGGCGTTGTTTGGCATGATAAGGTTTATCGTCGCTTGCTCGTGGTATTTATGGCGAATGGTGTAGCCTCAGCTTTTCCTGCAACCTTGTTTGTTTTTTATGTGTCCGATGTGCTGCAGTCGCCTGAAAAAACGGGTTTGTTGCTGGCGATTTATTTTGTATCGGCTGCTGTGGCCGTGCCCTGCTGGGTGCGTATCTCTCGGATGATAGGCCGTCCTCATGCCTGGTTAGTGTCGATGCTCATTGCGATGTCGGCCTTTACTGGTGCTGCCTTTCTGGGGGCAGGTGATTGGCTGTGGTTTTTGGTAATTTGCATCGTATCCGGTGTCGCTGTTGGCACCGATCTCACGCTGCCTGCATCCATGGTTGCTGATCTCGGAGAAAAGCAAACTGCCAGTGGTATTTATTTTGGGGTTTGGAATCTCGTTGCCAAGATTAATCTTGCTTTGGGTGCAGGCATTGCTTTACCCATGCTTTCTTTGTTCGGGTATTCACCAGGCAGTCTCACTCACAGTCACGTGCTTATCGCAGCTTATGTGCTGTTACCCCTATCTCTTAAGGCAGTTGCGCTGGTTTTGCTCTACTGCTGGAGAAAACCACTGACGGCTCTTGCCCTGTAATGGGTATCAGGCACGAATCAATCGTTGTAGTCCGCGCATTAAAGAACCTATGACGGGTAAGCGCCCGTAGAGTTCTTCAGCGGCGTCCCAATAGTCTCGGTGCAACGTGACTAATCCATGATCGTCAAAAGCAATGTGACTAACACCTTCAAGCGTTTGTGCTGTTTTGCTGGCCAATCCCTTAAAGCGGAAATGAAACGTCCAGAAAAGTATAGCGTCTCCTTCGCCACAGATGACTTTAGTGACACGAAATGCCGGATCGTGCACCTGTGTAAACATATGATTGAAGATATGTTTAATCCCATCAATACTGCTGACTCGGTTAAACGGATCTCTGAAGCAGGCATCTTTACGATAGAAGTCATCAAACTGATTGATGTCATTCGGCCTCAGATTCTCGTAAAACGGTACCAAAGCATCAACAGCTGATCGGGTTTGTTCATGACTCAATAAAGACATGGCTTATTCCATCTTAGAGGGCGGCTTGGAAGTTAACTGAGTGTTTGATAAAGAAGGTACCAGACGCTTTGATAGTCTCAGATACCAGTTAATAGGCAGCACGCGCAGTAGTTTCATGAACCAGGAGAAACGCGCGGGGAAGTGAATCTCGAAATTACCTTTGGCAAATCCACGAATGATTGAAGTCGCTGCTTCTTCAGGTTCGATCAAGGCGGGCATTGCAAAGGTGTTCTGTGCCGTGAGACGTGTGCGCACGAAACCCGGATTAATAATCCACGTGTTCAGTCCTAAACCCTTTAAATCGACCCAGAGTGACTCGGCAAAGCTGATTAAACCCGCCTTTCCCGGGCCATACGTGAGGGCGCGTGGTAGACCACGGTAGCCCGCAACGCTGGCGACATAAGCGAGCCCGCGTGGTTTTGTATCCTCCGAGGAACAGGTGAGCAGCGGTAATGCAGCTGCAGTCAATGCAATCGGTGCGATCAGATTCACCCGCAATGATTGCTCTGCCGATTCTGGAGACAAGGTGTCCACTCGTGTAGATTCATAGGTGCCGGCGTTATAGATCACCAGATCGACCCCTTGCCAGATTGTATTTACTTCTGAAACGGCCATGCTGATTGAATGATTGTCGCTGACATCAAAGGGAATGATATGGGACTCTCTGTCAGTATTAGCGCGGCATTTGTTTGCAACAAGACGGAGATTTTCACTGTTGCGGCCAGAGAGAATAATCCTGGCGCCAAGCGCCGACAATTGCACTGCCAGGGCAGCCCCAATACCCGTTGATGCGCCGATGATCCAGACTCTCAGAGCTTGCCAATCGCCAGATCGTATCGGTTGGTTGATGGCGTAGCGCATCAGTGCATTCTCAACGTTTAACAAAAGTGAGTGTGACTTCGCCTAGATCAAAACCCCACTTGGACATGGCGGATCGATTTAGCATTACGCGTTCGTCCATCAGGAACATCCAGTCATCGAAATTGACGTGATAAACCTTGTCATCTACGGGCAGAGCTAGCACATAGCGCCAACGAAGGGCGTTACCGGCGCTTTCGCCGACCGCTTCGCCGACAACATCGTCAGCTGTACCACGGTAGGTACCGGCCGCTGTTTTTGTTATGGTCCATACACGTTGCTGCGTTGTGCCATCACTATAGGTAAAACGCTCATCAAGCGTACCAACATTTCCTTGCCAGCGAGCGTCAATCACGACATGAAATCGTTTGATGACTTCCCCGGAAGATTTCTGGAACATGCCGTAGGCATCAAGCGTGCCATTGAAATACCGCTGTAAATCTAGAGTTGGTTGTTGTTGTGCGTATTGAGATACCTCAATACCGCTACAAGCGCTGAGTCCTAGTAGCGTGCACAGTGCTAACAAAGGTTTACGCATTAAGCGGGTCAGATAAGACATGGTCTACTCCTTAGGCCTGTAACGTGAATTGATGCACGTCAATAGATCCCGACCGGAAACCTGCCTCGCAGTAGGATAGGTAAAATCGCCACAGGCGAATGAAACGTTCATCAAAATTCTGTGCTTTTACGTCAAGCAAGCGATCGCAGAAAGTTTCGTGCCACAGGCCCAGCGTGCGGGCGTAATGCGGGCCAAAGGCCAAATCATCAGTAACCTTGAGTCCGGCTCGTTGTGCCTGTGCGCAAAATATGCTCGGTGACGGAAGCATGCCGCCAGGAAACACGTGCCGCTGAATGAAATCAGTGCCTCGCTTATATTGATTAAACAGGGCATCATCGATAGTAATGACCTGTATCAGTGCTTTTCCACCTGGTTTAAGCAGACGTTTTATTGACTTGAAATAGGTAGGCCACCAGCGCTCTCCGACCGCTTCGAACATTTCTACAGAAACGATATGATCGAATTGCCCATGGATATCCCGGTAGTCGGTGAGTAGAAATTCTGTTTGGCTATTCCAGCCTCCGGTTTTTGCTCTAGTTTGAGCAAATGCGAGTTGTGCTGGGGATAACGTAAGACCCGTAACGTGTGCACCATGCTTAGCGGCCACCTCAGCAAATCCCCCCCAGCCACAGCCAACTTCTAGGACCCGGTCGCCGGGCTTCATGTCCAGTGCTGTCAGCATCCGCTGGTTTTTGGCGCGCTGAGCGGCGGGTAGATCAGCCCACATGGCCTGATCTGGGTGCGCATGATCTTTAAACAGAGCGCTCGAGTAGGTCATGGTTTCATCCAGCCAAAGCTGGTAAAAATCATTGCCTAGATCGTAGTGCGCCATGATGTTGCGCTTGCTGCCGCTTTTGGTATTTGCCCTGAGCCGGTGGCGTATCCAGGCAGTTAAAAGTTGCCAGCGTTTGCCATGGATTGCCCGTTTGAGTGAATCACGATTGCGGCCAATCAAGGTGAGTAACGCAGTAAGTGATTCCGTGCCCCAATGACCATCGATGAAGGCCTCCGCTGCACCAATATCACCACGGGCAATGATGTCAT